>NZ_JAPWAR010000006.1:0-138764 GCF_041433025.1 Prevotella sp. 20925_1_30
GTCCTCTTAAATGATGCTCCACTACCTTATGGAAACAAGAAGACCATGGTGAGCGGTAATGTCAATATGGGATATGACACCAACGCAAGGGGCTTTAGTGGTTCAGGTAGTATAGAAGCTGGACGCAAGAACATCGGTCTGCGCCTACATGGAATGTACACAAAAGGCGGTGATTATCGCACTGCCGATTACGTCTTAAACAATACTGGTTATAACACAATAAGCCTCTCTGCACTTGCAGGATATCAAGGGAGAAAGGTGACAGCGACGCTCTTCTCGAGTATTTATTACCAACGAAGTGGAATCTATTATGCAAGCAAGATATCCGATTTGAACCAACTCATCAAACGCTTCGAGTATGGACGTCCAGACCCAGAGACCGTTAAGCCCTTCTCATATAGCATTAAGCCGCCTTTCCAACAGTCGCAACATGTAACGCTGAAAGGCGAATTGAAGTGGGATATTAACGCTTATCACCATCTCGACTTCACCCTTTCTTTCCAAGAGAACTTGCGTCAGGAGTTTGAAAACAGGAAGAAGGCGCAATGGAGTTGGATACCTGTTCAGGACTTGATATTGAAGACTTATAAGTTTGATGTGCTCTGGCATGCTAAGTGGAAACGATGGAACATGACCACAGATGCAGGCTTATCTAATACCTATCAAACGAACTTTAACTATCCAGGGACTAAACAACCAGCCTTCGTTCCGAACTTCGCTGCCCTCTCAATGGGTGGTTACTTCTTGCATAAGGCAGAGTTCGGTCGATTGCAATGTGCCTTGGGTATGCGTTATGACTTCCGTGTGATGTCGGTGAATGGATATAGTAGTTTGAGTAATTACACTTACTATGATGACTTCAAGCTGTATAGTAACTTCACCATGAGTTTGGCGTCTCATTACCAGTTGACAGACCTTTGGGACATCCGAGCTAACATTGGTTGGTCATGGAGACCACCTGATATTAATGAGTTATATGCTATTGGCTTGCAGGATGGTTCTTACTGGGTAGTGGGCAATAAGAACCTTGCCAGCGAGCGAGGATACAAACTCGTGGTAGGTACAAGATACCGCAATGCGTGGTTGTCAGTAGAGCCGAGCTTCTTCTTACAGCGCATTAATAGCTACATCTATGACCACATTGGCGAAGGCAAAGACCGCTTCCATAACCATCCGAGTGGTAAGTATCCTAAGTTCATCTACGATCAGGACGATGTGAAACTATATGGTGGTGATATTGAGGCAACGCTTAAACCTTTGCAAGGACTCACCTTTGTGGGTAAAGGCGAATGGATGTTCGCACGCAATCTGACGCATAACGACTGGTTACCTTTTATGCCTTCCGATCGTTACGGACTATCATCTACCTACGAACGAGGACTTACGAAGGATGATAAATATCATGGTTCGTTGTCGTTATCGGGTATTTATGTGACAAAGCAAACCCGCTTTGACCCAGATAAGGATTTAGTTCCTGACTCGCCACCTGCTTACTTCCTTTTGAATGGTACAGCCGAGTTGCGTATCAAACTACAGCAACGAAGAGAATTGAAGTTTATGCTTGTGGGTGAAAACATCCTTAACGCATTATATAAGGAGTACACTGATCGGTTCCGTTACTACGCCCATGAGCGTGGAGCCAACTTCTCCTTACGTACATTGTTTAAGTTCTAATCAATCGAAAAGTATATGAAACGAAATAGAAACATACTATCGCTACTTGCCATAATGCTAATGGGACTCCTGTTCGGGAGTTGTTCCAACGATCAAGTAGACGACTTCTTCAAGAAGATAGTACAGGCTCCGCCCTCATCAATAGAGCGTGATGTGAAGGGGCATGAACAGATTTATGCTGTCCACGCCATCCTGAGAATGGGGTATAAAGGGGGCATGATTGGTGTCGGACCAGATGGTAATGACTCGCTCACAGCCTATAACACCTATCATGTGGTTAGTCCGGAAACAATGTTACCCATTATGCAGGAGATTGATATCACACGTGATGATGATGGGCAGATGACCATTACTACCGAGCGTAATTGCTTTGATGTGATAGCGTCAGACAATATCTATTACGGTTTAGAACTCAAGTATTATGATCGCAACGGAATGCTTATCAATCATCAATTCTCGGGCTATCCTTTCACGAAAGATAAGGAAGGTTACAGCATACCAGACGAGGATAACGCCACCTTACTGGTGCATCAACACTTCTTTGGAGTAGGTAACTCGTCATTAGATCAAGAGGTATCTACGGGTACAGGAAGTGCCGAACGCAAGAAAGGAATACAGTTGGCTTATCCACGTTCGTTGACTGATTCGCCCACGTATTACGACCGATACACCTTTAGGGAGAAAGCTGGTGCAGCGGAGATGGCTAGTAAGTTCTCTACGTCGAACATCTTTGCTCCAGAGAACTTCCAGCTCGGTAAGAATGAAGTGAGCTATCAGCCAGACCTCGCCTGGAAGGCTATTGAACTATCAGGTAAGCCTGATGCCTTGAAGCCCCATACCTTTGATGGGAAGAGTTATAGGCTCTACAAGACGATAGATCAGACCCTTCTTAACAAGATAACACCGGAACTCTTCACCTATGAATACCGTGACACCGACCCTGTGGAGGAGGAGCTTGGCAAGCTATTCACCGAAGTTTATAACGATGACTTCATCGATCCCGATACCGAGTCGCCCCGACAACGCTACGGACACACCGTGGGACTGTTGCGCCAGAAGCGCAGTCTGGATGTTGGATCAGACTTAGACAGGCTCGGTTTTAAGGGCGTTATGCAGTTCCATCGGGCTAATGTTGCATTCCAATTACAGGTTCGCATTTGTCATATCTTGAATAAGGGACAACAGCACACAGGCGAGTCTGAGAAGCCAGCGAAGTATTGCAACACGAATAATAGTGAGGGTGCTTTCCTTTGGGCATTCAATGAGATACAGCCAGGATGGGATAGTTTCGATATTGATTATCCCTTGTCAGTGCGCATTATCGCTGATGTGAAGGATGGCGAAGAGAAGTGTTATGAAGACGTGAAGCGTTTCTATTCAGGTGTAGAGAAGGCGCAGCTGTGGCGGATGTTGACCCATCCACAGGATTACTTCACGCAATATAGACAGAACATAGTATTGATGTAAAAGAAGAAAGGACTAATAGTAATGAAAAAGATAATCAAGAGTATTCTCCTGCTCGTTGCTGTTCTAGGCTTGTGTACGTCATGTGACGACTTCGTCTTTGGCAATGTGCATGTTGATTATAATGATAATCCACTAGCGACGAAAGGCGTTGCGCACAGTGGTGCCGACCGTTATGTTGATAGCTTATCGAAGGTGAAAGTATCGGGCGAAATGGCTAATCCTGATGCAGATGGAGCCTTTAAGGATTGGGCTACATGCCTTGCCATGTTCAAGGAAGGTCACTCGCATGGTGATGGCATGATGCACGGCAACTTTGTTTATCAGAATGCTCCATGGAAGCAAGAGGAGTTTGTGCTCATACATAACAATGCGGGCAAGTGGCCAACGGTTGAGGTTCAACGGAAGAGTACGGTGACCTATCTCGAACAGAACGATGGGAAGCAAGGTCCTGACTATATTCGTATCATTGGCGGAAAGCTGAAGCGATGGGGATTGTGCCTCTATTTCTTCAATAAGGAGGGCAAGCTCATGAATGACGAGATACTCAATCACTCGGATGAATATCAGATATTCTTCACCGTGAGTGAGGTGGATGACAAGGGAAACCCGTATGAAGTGATGGATTGTCGAGGCACGTGGAAGCCTAAGAAGGATAAGTTCGGCGACTGGAAGAAGGGCGGAAC
Organism: Prevotella sp. 20925_1_30; assembly: GCF_041433025.1. Lineage (NCBI taxonomy): Bacteria > Pseudomonadati > Bacteroidota > Bacteroidia > Bacteroidales > Prevotellaceae > Prevotella > Prevotella sp. 20925_1_30. The sequence continues at coordinate 3,825 of NZ_JAPWAR010000006.1, forward strand.
GATAGATACCACACCAGTCCCTTCACCGCTCTTTGCCAATACCTCGACATGGAAAGAGCGTGCGGCTCTGACGCCAAAGATATTCGAATATACCTATCGTGATACGTGGATTCAAGACGCAATGGCTGATGGTGCACGCGAGTTATTCAATCAGCGACTGCTACCACCACTCACTCGTGAGGATGCCGATTGGGCTGTTGCACCTTATGATCAGGATAGAGTAGGACTCAAGGGGCACTTCAATTTCGATATAGATGCCGATGAGAACGATGCTTTACATCAGGAGTGGCCGTTAGAGATAACCCGTAGGCAGGACCCCGCAACAGGTGAGGCTGGGCGATATACTCGTCCGTCTTATCTCCTTCCGAAGTTCTATCTGTCGGTGCGCGTGATGAAATGTCCGAAGGGCAAGAAGGCTCTCATTCCTAAAGAGGAGTATCTCAACCGCCATTCCACCTATGTGTTCCGTAGCCCATTCATCTGCTCGGAGGCTTATAACCCTGATGAACCGAAGGAATACGGGGCTGATTCTGAATGGAAGGAACTATTCCGCTTCAACATACCTATTAAGGTCTTTTGCAGTAGCTTCGATACTGATCCAACGACAATCGACCCTAACGACCCGTTGTACTTCTATATGGGGCATGAGATAGGACTCGCCTCGGCGGATGCGATGGAGGCTGCTCAGAATGTGCAAACACATGGTATTGGAGGTGGAGCTGGCTTTGGTAACTGGTTCTTATAATAAGAGGTTGAATCGGAGGAAATGCTATGTGCCAATCGTCCCAGCCCATGAGACTCACAGTTTCAGTACATGAAACGCAGGGTTTCAATACATGGAACGCAGGGTTTCAATACATGGAACGCTAAGTACCATTCGCTGGTAATGTTGCAAACAATATATTTAAAGAGTATAAACAGATAAGATAATTGAGTGAGATGATACATAAGAAGATAATAACCTGCCTGCTGTTGAGCCTGATACTCACATGTTTCGGCAGCTGTACACGTAATGAAATGCCGGTGAAACAGTCTACTTCTAAGACGAAGTTAGACCATCTGATCATAAAAGAAGTGTTTTACGTTGGGCATTACTGGTATCGTGATGTCAGAGCATGGGGTATGAAGAATCAGAATCAGATGTATAATGATGACCAATACATCGCTATATTTAATCCGACCAATGAGGTGAAGTATTTGGACGGACTGGCGTTGTGTGTCAATGCCATCGACCCTAGTAGGGCGATTCAGTTTGCTCCGAAAGACGACTTTGTCAATCGTTATTATGGTGCATCGGGCATCTCTTATTTCCCTGGTAAGGGTGCGGATTATCCCGTAAAGCCTGGTCAGACCATCATTGTGGCTAAGTATGCGATTGACCATAAGGCGCAGTTTGAGTCAGAACTGGAAGGCGAGGACTTGAGTATGTATGGTGGGCTGGATGACTTCCTGGACTTGAGTAAAGCCGACTTTGAATGGACAAACATCAACTATGACCCCGGACAGAAGAACAATCCGAACGTACCTGATATGTGTGCTATCCTCACATCTACCGACGCCAGCGGTAATATCGGATCTTCTTATGACTTCTCTCGTGTGTCTGAAAGCAACGGTATAGCCTTGATAAAACTCCCTTGGACACCAGAGGAATTCAAGAAGAACTATGCCGAAACAAAGGATAGCAAAGGTTATCTGCATTATATCACCGTCACCAGTAGTGCTCACGGCGATTTCTATGCGATAGAGGTTCCGTTTGAGAGCGTCATTGATTGTATAACGATTTGTCCTCGTCGTATGTTCCAAATGCGCCCCAGCAAGCTCGACCGTGGTTATAATGCCGTGACAGATGTGTCTTTCTCAAGTATGAAGAAGGGCGATTACCCCATTTATTCTGGTCTTTCATTGCAAAGGAAGTGGGATGGAAAGAAGTATGTAGACGATAACAATACCACAGCCGACTTTGAAGTGAAGCGTGCCTCATTGTCGAGGAAGAAGTAAGAGAGCATTCACATCGTTGAGTTACAAACGCCATAGGGACAGACGAAATCGTCTGTCCCTATGCTGTATATGAGTATTTCTTTCAGAACGAATAAGGGCTATGCCTTTCATGTATGGCTGACTCTACACCAAGCCATCGAGTTGTTTCTTCAAGTCTTTCAGTTGGTCGCGAACAGAGAAGAGCGTTTCCATAACCTTCTGACTCTTTTCAACACCATTGCGGTTCTCTTGTAACATCTTGCGGGCAGCTGCAATCTTGAAACCACGCACCTTCACAAGGTTGTAGATAACCTTTATTTGTTCGATATCTTTCTCTGTATATTGGCGCACACGATTGCCTGTTGTCTTAGGACGAAGGTGTGGAAATTCAGTCTCCCAATATCTCAGCAGACTCTCCGAAACGTTTATTTGTTGCGCTACTTCCTTTATTGAATAATACAATTTATGCGGATTCTCTGCCATATCTCGTTTCTTTTAATTCAGTTGTTTATGTGGTTATGCTGATGAAACACCTTTACACTCCCACGATGATAAATAAGATTTTGTGTATTCAGCAGCTTAATTGCTTGCAAAAATACGCAAAAGTCAGTATCTTTGCAACACTTTTAGGTAGAAAATTGAATTAAATATATAATAAAGATGATGACTGCAAATGAAATCCGCGACTCCTATTTGAAGTTCTTTGAGTCGAAGGGACATGTTATCGTACCGTCTGCCCCTATGGTTATCAAGGACGACCCTACGCTGATGTTTACGAATGCTGGTATGAACCAGTGGAAAGATATTATCCTTGGAACAAAGGAACCAGAACCACGCCGACGTACTGACTCACAGAAGTGTTTGCGTGTTAGTGGTAAGCATAACGACTTGGAAGAAGTGGGGCGTGATGCTGCTCTTAGTCACCATACTATGTTTGAGATGTTGGGTAACTGGAGCTTTGGCGATTACTTCAAGGAAGGTGCTATTGATTACGCTTATGAATATCTTGTAGATGTATTGCATCTTGACCCTAAAGACCTTTATGTAACGGTTTTTGAAGGTGATAAGGCAGAAGGTATCTCACGTGATGATGAGGCTGCTAGCTACTGGGAGAAGCATTTCCCAAAGAACCATATCGTCAATGGTAATAAGCATGATAACTTCTGGGAAATGGGAGACACAGGACCTTGCGGTCCTTGTTCGGAGATTCATATCGACTTCCGTTCAGAGGAAGAGAAAGCTAAGGTGCCTGGAGAGAAACTTGTCAACAAGGATCACCCACAGGTAATTGAGATATGGAACATCGTCTTCATGCAGTTCAATCGTAAAGCTGATGGTAGCCTTGAGCCATTGAAGATGCACGTTATTGATACGGGTATGGGCTTCGAGCGTTTGGTTCGCTTGATGCAAGGTAAGAACTCTAACTATGATACCGATATCTTCACACCAGTAATAGAAGAGATAGAACGCCTCTCTGGTAAGAAGTATAACCACACTTTCCCAGAAGGTCCTAATGGCGAAGGCATCAACGACGAGCAGAAGGTAGACATCGCAATGCGTGTTGTTGCCGATCACTTGCGTGCCGTTGCATTCTCTATTGCCGATGGTCAGTTGCCAAGCAACGCAAAGGCAGGTTATGTTATCCGTCGTATCCTTCGTCGTGCTGTGCGTTATGCTTACACTTTCCTTGATCAGAAGGAGGCTTTCATGTATAAGCTAATCAATGTTTTGGTACATGAGATGGGCGTTGCTTATCCTGAACTTACAGCACAACGTGAACTGATTGGTCGTGTGATGAAGGAAGAGGAAGATTCTTTCTTGCGCACATTAGATAAGGGTATCACATTGCTCAATGGTGCAATGGATGAATTGAAGGCACATGGCAAGACCGAACTTGATGGTAAGGAAGCCTTCCGCTTGTTTGATACATACGGTTTCCCACTCGACTTGACCGAACTTATCTGCGGTGAGAATGGTTATACCGTTGATGAGAAGCAATTCAATGAAGAGATGGAACAGCAGAAAGCACGTGCTCGCAATGCTGCTGTTGTTGAGAATGGTGACTGGGAGATTGTTCGTGAAGGCGAACAGGAATTCGTTGGTTACGATTATACAGAGTACGAATGTCATATTCTCCGTTATCGTAAGGTGACACAGAAGAAGAATAGTTTCTATGAGATTGTACTCGATTATACCCCATTCTATGGTGAGATGGGTGGACAGGTAGGCGATCAAGGTGTGCTTGTTAACGAGGATGAGACTATCAATGTCATTGATACCAAGCGTGAGAACAACCAGAGCATCCATATTGTCAAGGAATTGCCAAAGGATGTTGAGGCAGATTTCATGGCATGTATTGATACAGATAAGCGTGATGCGTCAGCAGCTAATCATACTGCAACCCACTTACTTGATTATGCTTTGAAGCAAGTTCTTGGTGAGCATGCTGAGCAGAAAGGTTCTTACGTAAGTCCTGACACGCTCCGTTTCGATGTTTCTCACTTCCAGAAGATAACCGATGAGGAACTTCGTCAAGTAGAGAAACTTGTCAACGAGATGATTCGTAAGGATTATCCTCTTGACGAGCATCGTGATACACCAATGGAGGAAGCGAAGGAAATGGGTGCTGTAGCTCTCTTTGGTGAGAAATATGGCGACAAGGTTCGTGTTGTACGCTTCGGTCCTAGTTGCGAGTTCTGTGGTGGTATTCATGCTAAATCTACGGGTCGCATCGGTTTCTTTAAGATTGTAGGTGAAAGTAGCGTTGCTGCTGGCGTTCGTCGTATTGAAGCAATGACTGGTGAAACTTGCGAGAATGCAATCTATGCACTTGAAGATACCTTGCGCGACTTGAAGGCAATGTTCAACAATGCTAAGGATCTTAAGGCAGTTCTCACCAAGTTTGTTGAAGAGAATGATGCAATGAAGAAGGAGGTTGAGCGTTTCCGTGCGCAAGCAGTTGATCGTGCAGCGAAATCATTGGTAGAACGTGCAGAAACATTGAATGGTGTACATGTCATTAAGGCAGTGCTCCCAGTAGATCCTGCTTCTGCTAAGGATATCGTCTTCAAGGTTCGTGAAGCATTACCAGAGAATCTCGTTTGCGTATTAGGTTCTGTACATGAGAATCGTCCACAGCTTTCAATCATGCTCAGTGATGATATGGTGAAAGAGCACGACTTAAATGCAGGAAAAGTAATTCGTGAAGCAGCCAAACTCATTAAGGGTGGCGGTGGCGGTCAGCCACATTATGCACAAGCAGGTGGTAAAGATGCCGATGGTATCAGTGCTGCTGTTGAAAAGGTGATAGAGTTATTGAATATCTAAAGCCTATTGCTTCAAGATAAGTCAAGTAAAAATAATAATCCCATTAGCTTTATTGAGAGATAAGCTAATGGGATTTTTAATGAAAACTCCCCCTCTCCAACCGAAGTGGAGAGGGGGAGTAATCTTTTAGTTCGTGGGAATTAACCAACAGTAGTTGGTCCAGAAGGTTCAGAGTCCTTAGTCGTTTTCTTTTTCTTCGTACCCTTTCTCTCCTGCTTAGCCACACGGAAGAACTCAACATCCTTTAGTTGGCGGAAATCGGCAGTAGGAGTAAAGATGATTTGGGTTCGCGAAATACATTCTGCAGGTTTGAAATCCTCTTCTTTGCTCACGGCTTTGGATGTAAAGGTAGGTCGGAATGTTCCTAACGGACCACCATCCACGATGAAACCATGAGAGCAAAGTTGATTTAGCACCTTACGGAGTCGATAGAAAACAGCTGCGACATCAGCTTGTCCTACTGTTGAATCGTCCGCCATGCGCTCGCAAAGCTCGTCAAATGAAATACGATGTTTTTGGCAAACAGCACTTGCCACGAAAACTTCCTCGCCCTTTTTGGGGCCAACGCTCATTGTGCGTTTGTTCAGTGAATAGTTCATACTCTTTTTTTATTGTTTAAGTTTGTAGACCAATAGGGTCGTGTTTTTCCGTACTCTTCACGGTGTTATCCTCCTATAGTCTGCAACAAAGATAAACATTATATTTGAAGATTGCAAATATAATCACAGATTTTTTTGAATTAATTTTACGTTTTCTTTTCGATATATTGGTTAAAAAAAAATGATAGAACTTTTTTAGTAAAACGATAGAACTTTTTCATAAAAACGATACTACTTTTTTCTCAAAACGATAGTACTTTTTCTGTGAAACGATAGTACTTTTTTTTGAGTAGTTTTGATGTTTGGTTATAACACTAATAATCAATGTTTTATAATCTTACTAAGGAGTGGGTTGTTTGTAGGATGTTTTGCAGGATTTATTAGTTTGTGATTTTGTATTTAATTTTACAATTTATAATTCTCTTATGTCATTTTCTTGTATTCGTGAGAAGGTTTTTGTTATGCAGGAATATAATCTCTTTTAATTTTATAGGATGAAAATTAAATCATGGTATTGTAAAAGCTCTGAGAATGATTACGCTTATTATCCTATTGATATTGTTGTATGTGACATTGTGTTCTGCCCATTTTATTAAGATGTCTATGTGGATTCCTTTTTTGTTAGTACTTTTAGCTGTGGGGCTCTTTTTGTTTGTTACGCAGAGAATGTAAAGATAACAAAGTCATACTATTATTTTGCATTTCGCTTGATTTAGTGTATCTTTGTGGCTATGAATACACAAGAAGCACAGAATATTAAGTGGAGTGAAAACATCATCATTGTCGATGGTGATTATATTGATCATGTGGCTTTTGATATTATCGTAAACTTTGAGCGCATGCTAGATCGTCGTATTCCTGCTGCCGATTTTAGTCAGTGGGCGGTAGATGTCGCGCTTGATGGTAGGTTGAAACCTGGAAATCATGAGACACAAGTGATTCTTTTGCATGATAAAAAGAATCAGAAACTAGAGAATTTTGCTCCTTCCGATTATGATAAGGAACTCAATGGTCAGGCTTTTATGGATGAGCATTTCGGAGAGTTTATTATAAATAGTATTGCTTGCGGTGATGAAAATACTGCGAAAGATGCTGTTTTGCTTGATCTTCTCAAGACGCTTTGTATTCATGACGAGGTAAAACGGATTATGATTGTTCCGAATGCTGAGGAGGATTCGCTGCTCCGCTCTATTAGAAATACATTAAATGATGTGGATGATGAGTTAAAACACATCACATTATTTGCAATGCAACCTTTAGAAGGTGGCAACTTCAAGCAAGCGATATTGGGTTATTCAATTCTAAACGCAATGGGGATTTCCTCCCCAGAAATTGAAAGTAAGATAAAATAATAATAAGATAATATGGGAAAAGTATTAATGATAGGTGCAGGTGGCGTTGCTACTGTAGCTGCTTTTAAGATTGTCCAGAATCAGGACGTGTTTACTGAGTTTATGATTGCTAGCCGTCGCAAGGAAAAATGTGATGAGTTAGTTAAGGCAATTCATGATAAAGGTTATAAAGCTGATATCAAGACAGCACAGGTTGATGCAGACGATGTTGAGCAATTGAAAGCATTGTTTAATGATTTCAAGCCGGAGCTGGTTATTAATCTAGCTTTGCCATATCAAGATTTGACAATCATGGATGCTTGTTTGGCTTGCGGTTGTAATTATTTGGATACAGCTAATTACGAACCAAAGGACGAGGCACACTTCGAATATAGTTGGCAATGGGCTTATAAGGATAAGTTCGAGAAGGCTGGACTGACAGCTATCCTTGGTTGTGGTTTCGATCCAGGAGTATCACAGGCATATACGGCGTATGCTGCTAAACATCATTTTGACGAAATTCATTATCTTGATATCGTTGATTGCAATGCGGGTAATCATCACAAAGCATTTGCAACGAACTTCAATCCAGAAATTAATATCCGTGAGATAACTCAGAAGGGGCTTTATTATGAGAATGGTGAATGGATTGAGACAGAACCATTGGCTGTGCATCAAGATTTGACCTATCCAAATATTGGTCCACGTGATTCTTATCTCATGCACCATGAGGAATTGGAGTCATTGGTAAAGAACTATCCAACAATTAAGCGTGCTCGTTTCTGGATGACATTCGGTAAGCAATATCTTACTTATTTGGACTGTATTCAGAATCTTGGTATGAGTCGTATCGATGAGATAGAATATGAAGCACCATTAGCTGATGGCTCTGGTAAGACAGCTAAGGTGAAGATTGTTCCTTTGCAGTTCTTGAAAGCGGTTCTGCCTAATCCACAAGATTTAGGAGAGAATTATGATGGTGAGACTTCGATAGGTTGTCGTATCCGTGGAGTTAAGGATGGAAAGGAGCAAACCTATTACATTTATAATAATTGTAAGCACCAAGATGCCTATAACGAAACGGGAATGCAAGGTGTCAGCTATACCACGGGTGTACCTGCAATGGCTGGTGCAATGATGTTCTTCAAGGGACTTTGGCGCAAACCAGGTGTATGGAATGTAGAAGACTTTGATCCAGATCCATTCTTGGAGGTACTCAACAAGCAAGGCTTGCCTTGGCATGAGGAGTTTGGTGGCGATTTAGAATTATAAGAATATGGCTTGCTCTTTGGACTTTATTGAATTTGTTAGTAGTCAGATAGCTACTGCAGGGGATGTAAGATACAGGAAGATGTTTGGCGAATACATGATTTATGTTGACGAGAAGCCTGTCATCATAGTTTGTGACAATATACCTTATGTTAAAGAACACGAGGCAATTAAATCAATGATGTTATCTGCCGAACGTGGCTTCCCTTATGAAGGAGCTAAGGAACACTACGTTTTAGATGTTTCAAGGTCTGATTTTGCAGTTAAGGTCGTTAAGGTTTTGGCAGAGGTGCTACCTTTTCCAAAGAGCAGAAAGAAGAATAAATAGTATTATATCAATCAGAAAACAAGATAATAGTATATGGCAAAAGAAGATACAGCATTAGCTGCTGAGGGAAAACTAAAGGCATTGCAAGCCGCAATGTCCAAGATAGAGAAAGACTTTGGTAAAGGTTCTATCATGCGAATGGGTGATGAACAGATAGAGAATGTTGATGTTATACCAACAGGAAGTGTGGCTCTTGATACAGCATTGGGCGTTGGTGGCTATCCTCGTGGGCGTATAATCGAGATTTATGGACCAGAGTCTTCTGGTAAGACGACGCTTGCTATCCATGCAATAGCTGAAGCACAGAAGCAAGGGGGCATAGCTGCTTTCATTGATGCAGAGCACGCTTTCGATCGTTTCTATGCTGAGAAGCTCGGTGTGGATGTAGATAATCTTTGGATATCACAGCCTGATAATGGTGAACAAGCATTAGAGATTGCAGATCAGTTGATACGTTCTTCTGCAATTGATATCCTCGTTGTCGACTCTGTTGCAGCACTTACTCCAAAGAAAGAGATTGAAGGAGATATGGGCGACTCGGCTGTTGGTTTGCAAGCACGATTGATGAGTCAGGCATTGCGTAAGCTTACCTCTACTATCTCAAAGACTAATACTTGCTGTATATTCATCAATCAGTTGCGTGAGAAGATAGGTGTGATGTTCGGTAACCCAGAGACCACTACGGGTGGTAACGCATTGAAGTTCTATAGTTCCGTGCGCCTTGATATCCGCCGTGTTACTAGTATCAAGAATGGTGATCAGGTAATTGGTAACCAGGTTCGTGTTAAGATTGTTAAGAATAAGGTGGCTCCTCCTTTCCGTAAGGCAGAGTTTGAAATCACCTTTGGTGAGGGTATCTCAAAGATCGGTGAGATAGTTGACTTGGGCGTTCAATACAACATTATCCAAAAGAGTGGTAGCTGGTTTAGTTATAACGGAACCAAACTTGCACAAGGACGTGATGCCACTAAGACGATGTTGAAGGATAATCCTGAGCTTGCAGAAGAGATCGAAGGACTAATAAAGCAGGCTATTGTTGACCAGGCACAATAATCTTCCACATATATAAAAGAGGCTTAATCCAAACAGGATTAAGCCTCTTTTTTGTTTTAGAAGTATCTCCTTTACTTACTTTTTCAGTAAACTTTCAATCGTATTTCGTACCCTCCTTTCGGTAGTCTGCATGATGATGTTCTCATCAACTCCTTTGCTTCCCATGTAGATGGAAGGGTTGGAATAAAGCATATCGCTGCGTTTCTCCTCACGAGCAGAGAAGTGAAAGGCACGTACCTGTGTCTCTTCTTGAATCTTAAAGATATTCTTTTCCGTTACTCCACATCCTGCCATGATAATGATTCTGTCCTTTGCAAGTGTATTCAAATGTCTTAGTAAAGGAATACCTAACTCTGCTGTGGGCTGCTGACCAGACGTGAGAATACGATGAAAGCCCATTGTGATAATCTCTTCTAAGGCTTTCTCGGGATCTCGACAACAATCGAAAGCACGATGAAAAGTGACATTCATTCCTTTAGCATGCTCCATCAATAATTGGTTGGCATGCTTATCAATATCGCCATTAGCTGTCAGACAACCAAAGACAACGCCATCCACCCCGAGTTGTCTACACAAGTCTATATCCATTGCCATGCGTTCCAACTCTGCTTCAGAGTATAGGAAATCACCTCCGCGATTGCGAATTATCACGTGCAAGCGTGTTTCTTTCAATACATCTCGCGCCATCTTTATCTCCCCATAAGAAGGAGTTGTACCGCCTTCGGGTATTCCCATGCAGAGTTCTACACGATTGGCACCACCTCGTTGAGCCTCTATACAACTCTCAACACTATTGGCGCAGACTTCAAATTCATAGTTTTCTTTCAACATATTATAGAGGAGTTAAGGGAGTGAAAGAAGTGAAAGGGAGTTTAGACAAATGTTCCGTTAATTGGAGTTATTGGACTTTTACATCTCAATACTTACATTCTTCTATCGTCAAACGCCCTTTCCTCGATTCTAAAGTTTATTACTTACCTTCACAATCTGGTCTCCCAACCCGATGGTGTAACCCTGTGATAGGAATACAACTCGGTTGAAGGTATCAGCGATGATGAATACTGGTAGCTGACTCGTATTGTGTAGTTTCATCTCTTTGGCAATCTCCTTGAGAATCTCCCCACTCTTATCTATACCGTAGATCACCTTCTCTGGCAGTTGACCAAACTCACTCTTCTGTGCATCGAACTTCTCTTTTGCTTCCTCACTTGTGAAGAGCAATACCATTGGACGCCCCCATTTATCCAGCTTCTCCTTTACTTTTGCGATGTCATGGAGGGCATGGTTCGTTGGTTCTTGCCCTACACCGAGTATGCCGAGGACGTAATAACCGCGTCCCGTCTGGCTTAGTAAGGACACGTTATGTCCCTCCTTCTCAAAGAGATCTTCGCTATTAAAGCTGCCAATCACCTTTACGCCCTCCGTTTCCTGACGCATGATGAGGTTGATTCGAGTTGTTGTTCCTGGCTTGATAGTGAAGAATAGGTTATGAGCCATCACACTTCCGTCTGCCATGCGTTGCCCTGTAACGAGCAAGTAAGTGCCCTCGTCCAGTATTGCTCCATCCTTGAACGCATTTGCCCAAGTTGCTCCATAGGTTGAACCATCGGCTGACTCATCAAAATTCATCAGTAAGGTCTGCCCATTCACAATCTTACTAATCGTGAAGTGAGTATAGTATTTCGGGTCATCCAAGAACTCCGTTGGTTTATAATCAAGCACCAACTTCCCCGTCTTAGCTACTTGTTGTTGCGTTGTTTCAAAGTCGACATCAACCCACTGACCATCTTTCTTGTATTGAACCTTCCCTGTTACGCCATCTTGTTGAGCCTCAATACCAAGACTCCGAGCTACATCCACAAAGAAAATATTCCTACTTCTCTCGTCTGCCACACGACTTTCCCACGTACTGATAGGCGTTTGTGGGATTCTCATAGCGTGCTTATCAGGATTCAATTTGATGTTTGTTCTCACCCAATTCACCAATAGTGCAGGATTCTCTTTAAACTTCTTAGCATCATTACTAAACGCTTTCTCAAAGAAAACCTTAAATGGTTTGAGAATCATCTCACTCTCTACACGAGGGCATAACTCGTCACTCTTTGCAGCCATCTGGTCTTCCAATATCTCCATTGGCATATCTCGAAGATCCTTATAACTAAGTGATTCCAACAGGTCAATAGCCCGTTTCTCATCTGCCGAGTGCTTCTCAACAAATTCTTTGATAGTTCTCCAGTTACCACGTGACCTTATTATATAAGGTATAGCGGCCTTAATCGGGTAATCTTTCAGGCTCTCCTCTGATGGGAATGTCGCTATGTAAGCATTGCGTTTAGCATCTTCTTCCGCCAACCTACGCTCGTTCTCCTTGCGTTGTGCGTCTGTTACAGGAGGCAGAATAGCTTTCTCTACAGGTGGGATAATATCCATATCCTGCTCTTTCCCCGTCTTTTTATCATCGTAAGAGAGTCTTATAACAACCTTCTTGTCCTTTCCAAACGATACTTTAGCATATCCGTAGTGTCCGTTCTTAGACGCCCATACAAGCATATCGCCCCTTCCTGCAGATAGAAACGTTTGTCCTTTCTTATCGGTGTATTTGGTAACTGCAGTGTAATATTCGGCATAGTTGTATATTTTAAAGTCCACTTTCGCATCCTGTACGGGCTTCCCTTTAGCATCAAGAACGCTGAAATCAATCCTACCAGTGCTCCCGTAGTTATCAATCAGATTGATTTCTGTGAAGTTATTTGTGCGTAGCATAACCTCTTCTGGCCCTTCATAATCACCAAAGGCACGTGTGTGCATGAGCATAGCACGCGATGCTGGTGCATTAAACCATGCCAGATTCAATACAGGTTCAGGCTCACAAGCCCCCAAGAAGTACCACTTTCCGTCTGCCCAAGCCTCTACCCACGCATGGTTATCATCGGTATGTGCCCATCGAGGAGTATATACTTGACGAGCAGGAATACCAATGGCTCTCAAGGCACTTACCGTGTAAGTGCTCTCTTCCCCACATCGTCCTCGTCCTGTCCGCATTGATTGCAGTGGTGAAGAAGTGCGTGCGTCCGAAGGTTCATAAGTAACATGTTCATGGCACCAGTGGTTCACTTCCAATATTGCCTGTTGCATAGAAAGCCCTTTAACACGCCCCTTTAGTTCTTGAAAGAATATAGCACGAGAGCTGTCAAGAGGCTCATTGTTCACGCGCATCGGTAGAACGAAATGCCTAAAGAGAAGCTCTGGCACCTTCTTTCCCCATGCCATCTCTTTTCTCGTTTCGAGGGCAGTTCGCACATTACGTAAGTGGTAAGCTGTGGTGTAATCAGTCGCATCTGCAATCGGCATATAGGCATAAAGAAAGCGCAAGGCTTCCTCTTCCTCCATGGTTGGCGATAGCCCTTTTGTATCATAGAACTTCGATCCAATCAACTTCATTTTGGCGTCGAAAGCATTGTTCACCTTCTGTCTGAATGCTGCATCGGAGATAAAGTGTTGTGCATAGACTGTCATTCCCATGAGGCAGAGACACAAGCTTAGTAGGATTTTCTTCATAGATTTATTCTTTAGTTAATAAGCTGTTGGTAAATTACAGTTGATACTATTTTCGCTTGCAATATTCGTAAAAAAAATCAATATATGCAAGTCTTATCGCATAAAAAATACGAATCCTTTCTATCGTGCGATTGGTTAGGTCTGTACGAGTTCCTTTCTTCTTCTTGTCTCGCTAAGCCTCTCCAAAGGATAGGGGTGCCACCTAAGGGAATGTTACTAATATGTGTTAGTGGATAAAGGGGGCGTTTCTTCGCTATGAAAAGAGCCTCTCTTTGCATGAAAGAAACGCCCTTTTCAAATAGAGAAGAGCCTCTCTTTGTTTTTTATCAATGTGTACGATGTTTTTTGTAAGGGCTTAGAAAGTATTAAGGGAGTAGAAAGAATGAATCCAAGTAAACTTATATCTTATGGCTAAACTACACACTTGTTTTCATTCTTTCGGCTCCCTTAATAGTTTAAAGGATGGAAGGGCAGCGTTTAAGACTGCGCCTTCGATTTATATTCCTGCACCACTTCTTCCATTGTAATACCCAAGAGCTGCATCTCACGGAACAATGACGGAAGGGTTTGCTGACAAAAGGTTTTACGTCGTGCAAGCATGATTTGCTCCCTTGCACCAGCCGAAACGAAATAGCCCATACCGCGTTTGTTATAGATAATCTGCTCTCTTGCCAATAGTTCGTAAGCCTTAACCGCCGTATTGGTGTTCACTTGCAAGGTGACAGCATACTCCCTTACAGATGGGATTCGGTCGTCGGCTTTATAGGTTTTGGCTATGATTTCATCGCAAAGGCGGTCTGCCATCTGCTCGTATATAGCCTTGTTATTTTCGAAAGTCATAATCTTTTATCCTCTCATTAATACTTTGTTATATGTTAATCCACCGATTGTTGATAACCTGCAATCGTGTGTATAACTTGTAAGCAGCCCAATACATTAATATAGTGAGTGCCAAACAGATGATGTTCCCAGTAATATCTCCGAAGAAGTCATTCGGTATTGAGAGTTGATAGTCGGTGTGAGCAAGTAGCATAAAACCGATACCTGCCATTAAACCAGCTACTATCATGAGAATCAAAATGAGGCTTATGATGGTCTTCAACCATGCTGTTTTGCGGAAGAACATACCCCCTAATATGGTGAAAGCATTGGTGAGAAGGATTGCTTCTAACTGTACCCAAAGAGGGGAAAGGGAGCTTGTCGTTTGGAGAAAGTCTATTGCTATTGTAGTCATCGAAGCCCTTGCACCATGATTAACCAGCATGGAAACAATTTGTTGTAACACGTCAGCTGTTAGGAAAGCAGCCACAACTATGAGGGGGAAGACGATGGACACGAGTACTACACGTGCCACGAACTTCTCTACATTGGTAGCTGGTAGCATCATCTCACTTATGCGTGACTGACGCGACTTGAGGTCGTTTATGACAAAGGTACCCATGATAAAGAATGCAGCCGGTAGTATCGTAAGGGCGAAATCAACGCTTCCCATGAGATCTATTTGTATCTGTTCTGTACTGCTTGCCTGCCATGTGAAGATGTTACAAACACGTAAGATCATATAGATGAAGCAGGCAATGAGGAACCCAAGGAATAGGTTAATTATTTTGCGACGGCGCACGAGAACGAGTCGAGCGAGTACTCTTCCGAATCGGTTAATATCGAACTTTTTCATAACTAATAAGTCCTTTCTTTATTTATTTTGTTCTACTTGTATTATCGGTAACAGAGGCATTTCCCGTTACTCGTTGTTGTATGCTTTGACGTGTGTTACCATTGAGTGTGATGTCTGCATTGCCTGATAAGGTGAGTGTCACACTGTCGGAATGGTCAAAGTAGGTGTTTACACTGGCGTTACCACTGATGTTGAATTTTGTTGTCTGTGCTGTCAACTTTGCAATGTTAACGTCTGCATTACCAGAGATATCCATGTTCATCTCGCTGACTTTCACTTTGTTGAGTTTGACGCAAGAGTTACCTCTAATGTCAAGTGTCAGTTTGTCTGCTTGAAGAGAGTCCTGGAACGTGAGGGATGTGTTACCTCCTTGATCCACTCTAACGAGTTGTGGGCATGTTACATATACCTTTATTATATCAGCTCCGTCGTTAGAACTATTAAAGAAGATGATCCCTTTTTGTGAAGGGTGATTCCTCTCGTGGATTATTAAGGTGTTATTTTTAACCTTGATATCCACATATTCGAGTAGTTTCTCCCTACCTTTTATCTCTACTTGGTACTTGTTTCCTTGCAAGAAGTAGACTTCTGCGTTTCCTCCTAACTCTACATTCTGGAACGCCTCGACGTTCATATCCTTCTTGGTAGGCAGTCCGTAGTCGGGTTTCTTTGTGATGCACGAACACAGAGTGATGATTGTTAAAGTCAAGAAAAGACTGGTTAGGATAGTAGATATCCGTTTGTTGGATTGTTTCTTCATAATGATGTCCTCCTTTATATTTACTTTAGTTTACCTTGAATTGCCGCATTGAATAAGAGTTCTAAGTTGATGTAGGTCTCCTTATCACCCTCTTTACGCTTACAGATCACGCTGTTTCCTTGTAGAGAAGGTTCAGCATAAAGCACCGAGTTATCCATCTCGCTGGGTTGGAGAACATCGAATCGAAACCTTGAAGTAATCGCTTCCGTTGAATCATTAAGGAGCACTTGTGAGTTGTCCAATATTATGATGTAGTCCAGTAGCTGTTCGACATCATGCACCTGATGAGTTGATATTATCAATGACGAATCATCAGCCATATTGCCTGCAACAACCTTTCGGAAGAGTGTTTTGGATGGGATGTCAAGACCATTGGTAGGCTCATCCATCAATAGAAGTCGGCACCCTGTGGCAAGTGCGAAACTCATATACACCTTCTTTTTCTGCCCCATGGAGAGCTGCTTCATGTCTACATCTGTGGGCATCTCAAAGTCTTGTAAGCACTTTTCTAAGGTCTGTCTGCTGAAGTTCGGATAGAACTTCTCGTGTACAGCTAAGTAATTCTTGAGACTCATGTCAGGCAAGTTATACTCTTCAGGGACGATGTATATCTCTTGTAACATTGCTGGATAACGCCGTGAAGCGGTGTATCCATCAACAATCACTGTGCCCTTTGAAGGTTTTAATAAGCCTGCAATAAGGTAGAGTAGGGTACTTTTTCCCATGCCATTCTTACCTAATAAGCCATAAATACGGCTCTCGTTGAGTTCTAGGTTCAGCCCATCAAACACCTTGTGTTTGCTTCTTGGATAGCTGAAAGAGAGGTTGTTAACTTGAATCATAGTTCCTTCTTGTTTTAAAGGGGTTATGTCTTAAATGTCTTTAAACGCTTGTTTTGATTGTATGTAATGGTGTACTATTTTAATAATACACTGCAAATGTAGTTGAAAAAACGCTTCCTTCCAAATGAATTAATGTTTTTTTGCAAAAAAGGCAAGGCTTTTTTCCATTTGTTCTTATAGATGGTTTGGGAAATAAGTACTATCTTTGTGAATTGTAATAACCCTATACCAATACAATAAATAATGATGAAAAGAAACATGTTGATTGCTTGTGGGCTATTGAGCATAGCGTTTTCTCTACAAGCACAAACCAAAGATGGAGGTATTGATAAGCAGATGTTACAGCAGATTCAGAAGTCTGGCTTGACTGCTTCTGACCGTGCTTTATCTAATGCGATAGCCACTAATTCGATTGATGACTTGGCTCGCAACTTCCGCAATGCAGGTCCTATTGATACCTATTTCAGTATTGAAACGCCTAAACAAAACATTCAGAACCAAAAGAGTTCTGGGCGTTGTTGGCTCTTTACAGGGCTTAATGTCTTGCGTTCTAAGTTCGCTCGTGCTCATAAGGACACATTACATGTAGAGTATTCGCATGTCTATCTCTCCTTTTATGACCAGTTAGAAAAAGCCAACCTAATGCTCCAGGGCGTTATAGATAATGCTGACAAAGCTATCGACGACCCGCGTGTTCAGTTCTTTTTTAAGAACCCCATAGGGGACGGAGGGACGTTTTGTGGGGTCGCAGACCTCGTGGAGAAGTATGGCGTAGTACCGATGGAAATAATGCCAGAAACGTACTCGGCAGAGAACACCTCACGTATGTCTCGCATCATAGCTTCTAAGTTACGTGAGTTCGGATTGGAGCTTCGTAAGATGGTAGCAGATAAGAAATCGAAGGCGAGCATCAAGTCTCGTAAGACAGAGATGTTAGGTACTATCTATCACATCTTGACGCTTTCTCTTGGCGAACCAGTTAAGTCTTTTAACTATGCCTACAAGGATAAGAATGGTAAACAAGTGGGCAAGATGAAGACTTATACACCGCAGGAATTCTATAAAGAGACCGTTGGTGGTCCTCTTAATGGTACGTTTATTATGGTGATGAATGACCCTCGTCGACCTTATTATAAGACTTATGAGATTGATTACGACCGCCATACTTACGATGGACATAACTGGAAGTATGTTAATCTACCTATGGAGGAGATCGATAAAATGGCTATTGCTTCGTTGAAGGATTCGACTAAGATGTATAGTAGTTACGATGTTGGCAAGCAGTTGGATCGCACTCGTGGATACCTTGATACCGATAACTACGATTACGGAACATTGTATGGTACGACCTTCCCAATGGATAAGGCGGATCGCATTGCGACCTTCGATAGCGGTTCAACACATGCCATGACACTTACAGCTGTTGACCTTGACGAGCAGGGACAACCGAAGAAGTGGAAGGTAGAAAACTCCTGGGGAGCTACTTACGGACAGAATGGTTACTTGATAATGACCAATCCTTGGTTCAATGACTATATGTTCCGACTGGTAGTTGATACGAAGTATGTGCCTGCTAATGTACTGAAGGCTGCACAAGAGAAACCTATTATGGTGGTGCCAGAAGACCCATTGTTCCAGGAGGATATGTAGTTTTCTCTACTCTGATAAAACCTCACTAAGCCCCTTCGAAAGGAGGGGCTGTCCTTAAAGGAATAAGGAGGAATAGTGCGATAAAGGTGTGTGTAAAGTGTAACGAAGCACAGCCTTGTTAGCAACGGACAATAGTTAATAAAGAAAGAAACGCCCTTCTTCATTGGAGAAGGGCGTTTCTTTGATATGAGGGGAGGCTCTCTTCAAAACAAAGAAAGCCCTCCCTTATTAGTTTCCATTAGAAACTCCTCTTCTTAAGGGAGGTTGGGAGGAGTTTCAAAGAGCCTTATTTACATGGTTGAATCCAAAAGTGTATAGCCCTATCTACCGCTGGTAACTGATATTGTGGTAGTGGTTCTTCACCCCAAGAGTTGATTCCGCCGACTCCCATCATATAACCATCTAAGGTGAGATTAGTGTACTCTGAAGTTGGAACTTGGTAACTATGGCGTTGGTGTTTCTCCTTTCCTTCATCCAAGTCACTTATGTTGTAATGTAGCGCACTAGCGTAGAATGGAGCTTCGTCGAAGTACACCTTGAATCCAAACTTATCGTTATCTGTCTGCTTCCACCATCTTATGTCACTCTTTGTACCCGTCTCTTGAGGGCGAATGTAAGGGAAGAATTGCTGATCAGCAGACTGCTCGTAGAGCCCTATTCGCTGTGAGTATTTACGATCGGAATAGTTCTCGATAGGTCCACGACCATAGTAAGTGGACTGATCCATGTCGTAAGGTAATTGCATCAACACACCAAAGCGGGGTAGGATAGGTGCCTTCGAGCCATCTTTCATTTGCATTTCCATGCTCACATGAAGAGCCCCATCTTGTGCTACATTATATATAAGGTGTAATGTTGCTGCTACATCGGGCATATCATAAACAGCTGTTAGCTGTCTTGTTGCAGGTTCTACAGAGACTTGCTTTAAGTCCATCTTAGGATTGTGCCATACCGCTAGCTTGTTTTGGAAGTTAGCCCCCATATCATTATCTGTAACGGCTCTCCAGAAGTTAGGTTTTAGTGTTCCACCTTCGCCCAAGAGGTTTCTTCCTTCCACTTCATAGCGTGTCAATAGACCCGTCTGACGGCTGAATACAATTTCAAAGTCCTTACTTGTGAAGCTCACCTCACCAGCCTTTACGTTGTCAGAAACCCTAACCTTTGCAGTCGAAACAGGCTCCATCTTGGGCATTGGTTGCCATGGATTCACCTCCATCTGCATACTTGCTACAGTCTGACCAGCCTCCATGAGCGGTTCAGCCGACTTTAGTTTAAAGTCGATATCCAGTAGTCCTTCACCGTCAAAGTCCTGTCCGTTGATTGGAAGAGTGTAAGTAGCAGACTGCTGCGGTTCTATATCCAGCGTTTCAATCGTGCCCTGTTTCACAACTTTCCCCTCGTCCATCAATGACCATTCCATTCGATAGTTATTGAGGTTACGGAAGAAGTATTCGTTATAAACTTGTATCTTTCCTTGCTTCAAGTCAATCGGTTTTGCCCAAATGTTCTGATACTCGTATGCAAGTTCATAAGCATGTGGGTTGTATTGACGATCAGGTCCGATGATACCATTGCAGTTGAAGTTGTTGTCAGAAGGGTCATGCTTGTTGTAATCGCCACCATAGGTATATTCCGTTTCAACATTCGCTTCTTTGGCTAATTGCTCATAGTCTTTTGTAGTGCGAGAAGCGTCGAAATGCGGTGTACGATGTAGACCTTGATCAACGAAGTCCCAGTCAAATCCACCTTGAAACTTAGGATATTTACGAATCAAATCCCAGTATTCTTTGAGGTTACCACCCGAGTTGCCCATAGTGTGGTTATACTCACATTGAATCAGAGGACGTGTATAGTTTGGATCCTTAGAATAGGCTTCACAGTCCTTTGGAGAATAATACATTGGACAGAAGATGTCTGTTGCGTAGCCCTCTTTCTCCGCCCGTTCATACTGCACAGGACGGCTCTGATCTTGTGATTTTATCCAGTCGTAAGCATCGTTAAAGTTCTTACTATAACATGTCTCATTACCTAAACTCCAAAATACGATACTAGTGTGGTTGAACTTAGTTCCTACATTGTGTTGATTGCGTTCCATTATCTGTTTCGCAAAGAGAGGAGTACCTGATGGAGCGTCTTTAGCGTACCCGAAGCCATGACTCTCTTGGTTAGCTTCAGCTATAACATATAGTCCGTACTCATCACAAAGGTCATACCACAATGGGTCGTCAGGGTAGTGACAGGTGCGAACAGCGTTGATGTTAAGACGTTTCATAATCTGGATGTCCTGTATCATACGCTCACGTGTAACGAGATAACCGCCATCTGGATCCATTTCGTGTCGGTTGGCACCTTTGAAGAGAATGGGTTGTCCGTTGACAAGAACTTGTGAGTTCTTTATCTCCACCTTACGGAATCCTACCTTGAGGGGTATCTCTTCAATGGGATTCCCAGTCCTTTCATCTTCTATTTTGACGCGTAGACTATATAAATAAGGTGTTTCTGCCGTCCACTTCTTTGGGTTTCTTAATTCCATCAAAGCCGTTGCTTGTCCTGCTTTATTGGGCGTTACGACCGTCTTATAGACAAGGTTATTATCCGTATCCTCCAATATCAAGAAGGCTTTTGTATTGCCTGTAAGCTGAAGGTTGACGCTGAGTGTACCATCCTTGTAGTCATTTACGAGGTCTGGAGTAATACGGATGTCATCCAAGTGTTGCTTTGCATCACGTGCATAAAGGTAACTTTCACGTGCTACACCGCTAAGTCTCCAGAAGTCCTGATCCTCACAATAACTGCCATCTGACCATCTGAAGACCTGAAAAGCAAGCTGGTTTTTACCCTTCTTAAGGTATTTGGTGATGTCAAACTCTGGTCCGACCTTAGAGTCTTCACTATATCCAACAAACTTACCATTGACCCATAAATAGATACAAGAGGTTACAGAACCAAAGTGAGCAATAACTTGTTTGCCCGTCCAGTTGTCTGGTATTGTGATAGTACGGCGATAAGAGCCGACGTGGTTATCCTGAATCGGAACCTCAGGAGGGTTATTCTTGAAGTTACCACGCCATGCAAAGCCAACGTTCACATACACGGGATCACCGTAACCATTCATCTCCCAGATACCAGGGACATGTAAGGTCTTCCATTGTGAATCGTCGTAATCAGTGCGAAAGAAGTCAGTTGGACGTTGATTAGCATGTTCCACCCAATTAAACTTCCAGTCTCCATCTAATGAGAGATAGTTGGTTGAGAGTTTTCGATCATACTTCTTCAATGCTAATCCTTCGTATGGAGAGAAGGCAAAGAAGTCAGTGTGCGTTGTAAATCGGTTGACGGCATTTGTTTGTAAGTCGTGCCATTCTGTGAAGGTAGGTTCTGTCTGTGGTTGTTGAGCATGTAACCCAGAGGCAGACAAACCTAGCAATAAAGCTGTAAGGATTATCTTTTCCATGTTGGTCAATACTTTAGGTTTCCTTTTTATTATGCTCCTTATATACGTAACACGTATGAGGTAAGCACCAACAAAATTAGCAAAAAATCCTTTAATGAGCGTGTTATCTATCAAAATTTATGTATATTTGCTACACATAACGGCATACATAACATTTATTATCCATAATATGACTAGTCGGTACATCATAGTACGTTCAATTGCTTGTTGCCTTTTGTTGACCCATTCAATAGGGGTTGCACAAGCGCAGAAGAGACATAGGAGCACTCGAAAAGTTCAAACGCAACCTTTATTCCACGTAAATGATACCTTGCCTATCATTGGTTCGATGGCAAAGGTGGGAGCAGAACAAATGAATAAAGGATTGGTAAGTTCGGCACTTGACGCTCTATCAGGTAGGGTTGTGGGTGTAAATATGGTATCTAACGGACAAGACCGAATGGCAATGCTCACAAGTGTGCGTGTCCGTGGTACTACTTCATTAACTGGTGGCAACGACCCACTCGTTATCATTGATGGAGTATCTTCCGACCTAGCCACACTCTCAACCATCTACCCTGCAGATATTGAGAGTTTCACAGTCTTGAAGAATGCTTCAGAAACCTCAAAGTATGGTTCTCGTGGTGCTTCTGGTGTCATTGAAGTAAAGACGAAACGCGGTCATGGAGGTAAGTTCCAGATATATTATGATGGAACTATAGGCTTTGAGTCAGTCTATAAACAACTTCGAATGCTGAATGCGACAGAGTATAGGAATGCTGCCAAAGCGTTGGGATTGGTTTATAATGATGGAGGCTTTGATACAGACTTCCAAAAGGAAATTACCAGAACGGGCTTCCTAAATACACATCATATAGCCTTTAGCGGTGGTAGTGATAAGTCGAATTATCGTGCGTCATTAGGTTATATGCGTGGAGAAACCGTTATTAAGAATCGAAGCTACAACAACTTTATCGCCAAGCTAGACATCTCTCAGTTGGCATTTGACGAAAAGTTGAAGATAGACTTTGGTGTCTTTGGCTCGTCTCAACAGGATAATAAGGTCTATGACCTGCACATGCTTGTCTATTCGGCAGCGTCTATGAATCCTACACTAGCCTTTCATAAGGTGGGAGATGGGTGGCAACGCAATAGCAACTCATCGCAGATTGCTGCCCCCGCACCGCTATTAAAGGAGCGTAACGATGAGCGGAATCTAACTTTCAATACTCATTTGCAATTACAATATCTGCTGTCACATGACTTGAAGCTATCGGCTTTGGGCTCTTATTCCTATACATCAACCGAGAATGGGAAGTTCGCTCCTACATGGGTATGGGCACAAGGAAGAGCCTATAGAGGAGAGCGTAAAACGGAGGATCTGTTAGGTAATCTCCAACTTGATTGGAAGCATAGTTGGGACAATCAAGCCCTCTCTGCCACTCTTTTGGGTGAATATCAACAGAGCAAGACAAGGGCTTTCTGGACGGAAGTAAAGGGATTGACTAGTAACCTCTTCGGCTATGATAACCTCGGGGCGGGAGCTGTTCGTCTTTATGAGGGTACAGGCAGTAACTATGCTGATCCTAGTTTAGCATCCGTCATGGGAACACTCTCTTACAATCTCTTGGATCGCTATACACTGAATATGTCTATGCGTGCCGATGGCTCATCAATGGTGGGTAAAGACCACACATGGGGCTTCTTTCCTTCTATTTCAGCATCGTGGAATATGAAGAAAGAGGCTTTCCTGCGTAACGTGAGAGCAATTAGCTTACTCAATTTGAGGGCTGGTTATGGTAGGTCGGGTAACCTTGGAGCTATCAGTTCTTACCTTTCTTTAAAGCAATATACACCTATTGGGGTTGTTTCGTATAATGGAACTCCAACTACAACAATGGGTATCTTGCGTAATAGTAACCCTGACTTAAAGTGGGAGGTACGCAGTACTTTCAACATAGGAACGGATATGGGTTTCTTTAATAACCGCCTCCTCTTGACCGCCGAATACTATTATTCTAAGACAACCGCCATGCTCTATGAGTATGATGTGCCTGTTCCTGACTTTGCCTTTGATAAGTTATTGGCGAACATAGGCTCTATGTCGAATAGTGGATTTGAGCTTGGTGTGGGTATTGTGCCTATTGCTCGAAAGGACATGGAACTGAATATCAATGTTAACATGGCTTGGCAGAAGAATAAACTATTGTCCTTGAGTGGTAATTATAAGGGTCACGAGATGACAGCATCGAAGATTACTCCTATTGGCGCAATGGATGGTGCGGGCTTTCATGGGGGTAATAACCACATCTTGTATCAGATTGTTGGGCAGCCACTGGGCGTTTTCTATCTTCCTCACTGCAAGGGACTCGTTGATAACGGGCATGGGCACATGAAGTATGACATTGCTGACTTAGATAACAATGGCACAATAGATCTTAGTGATCATGGTGATCGTTATATTGCAGGACAGGCTACTCCAAAGATGACCCTCGGCTCTAATATCAGCTTCAGATATAAGAATATCGATGTAACCTTGCAGATGAACGGAGCTTTCGGGCATAAGATATTCAACGGAACGACGCTCTCATACCTCAATATGTCTAACTTCCCTGATTATAATGTGCTGTCTGTTGCACCAGAACGGAACATCGTTGACCAGAATGTGAGCGACTATTGGTTGGAGAAGGGAGACTATCTTAACTTCGATTATCTCACCATTGGATGGAATACTCCTATTAAGAACAAGTACATCCAGTCGTTGCGTTTATCATTCAACATCAATAACCTTGCTACCATCACGGGCTACAGTGGATTGACACCAATGATAAATAGTTACGTAGTAGATAACACATTAGGCATAGATGACAAGCGAACTTATCCTCCTTATCGCACCTTCTCGGTGGGACTAAGCGTTAAGTTCTAATGGAAGCTAGTAATATTTTAAACCCTTCACAGCATGAGATATATTCCACGTTTACTACTCTTTGCGGCTATCTTGACATTCTCTAGTTGCTTGAACGAGCACTCTAAAGGGAGTTTGGACGAAGACCAAGTATTCACATCAGCTAAGGATGTGTATGTGAATGCCGTTGCTACATTATATAATTATATTGGTGGTAATGCCGATAGTCAGGGCTTGCAAGGCACTTATAGGGGCGTTTATGATTATAACACCTTGACTTCTGACGAGGCAATCATCCCTGTTAGAGGAGGTGATTGGTACGATGGAGGCTTCTGGGAGAACCTTTATCTGCATCGTTGGACGGCTGATGACCAGTCGCTTTACGACACATGGAAGTATCTTTATAAGGTGGTTGTGTTCTGTAATGACGCTTTGAGGATCATAGATAAGAAGCGAGACTTGCTCACCGAGAGCCAATACACTTCCTATCAGGCAGAGGTGAGAGCCTTGAGAGCATTGTTCTACTTCTATATCATGGATATGTTTGGTAACGTACCTTTGGCTACCAGCACGATTGATAACATGAAGGACAGCAAGCAGAGTAGTCGACCTGAAGTATTCAACTTCATTGTCAAAGAGCTACAAGAGGTCGAACCATTCCTACCGAAGGAACATAGTAACTTGGAAGGAGCCTATTATGGGCGTGTCACACAGCCTGTCGCCGACTTCCTATTGGCTAAGTTAATGCTCAATGCGGAGGTATATACGGATGCTGATTGGACTGACAACCAGCGTCCAAGCGGGACTAATATCTTCTTCACCATTGATGGGCAGCAGCTGAATGCGTGGCAGGCTTGCCAGTATTATTGCGATAAGATAACGGCAGACGGCTACACGTTAGCAAGCGATTATAGCAGTAACTTCGCCGTACACAATGAGACATCAGTAGAGAATATATTTGTGATTCCGATGAACAAGATACTCTATAAGAATCAATTTCAGTATCTTTTCCGCTCTCGTCACTATGCGCATGGTGGCGCAGTGGGCACTTCCTCTGAGAATGGTGCCTGTGCAACGCTTACCGCTGTGCGTACTTTCGGTTACGGAACGAGCCAGGTTGACAAGCGATATACAGCTAATTTATATTCTGACACGGTGCGCGTCGATGGGAAGATTGTACGTCTTGAAGATGGCGAACCGCTAGTCTACATGCCATTGGCTGTCGAGGTGAATTTAACGAATAGCCCATTTATCAAGACAGCAGGTGCCCGGATGGCGAAATACGAGGTGGATAGGAACGCATATAACGATGGTAAGAGCCCCGATAACGACATCGTACTCTTCAGATATGCCGATGTACTTTTGATGAAGGCAGAAGCAAAAGCGCGTAACGGGGAGGTTGCTGATAACGAACTAAATGCTGTTCGCCAACGCAGTGGGATGGGGTATAGGCAAGCTACCCTCGATAACATCTTAGCCGAAAGACTGATGGAACTGATGTGGGAAGGCTGGAGGCGGAACGATCTCATACGCTATGACCTGTTCCATCGGGCGTATGACCAGAAGACAAATAGCACGAATGAGGCGGATCGGCACACTATTGTGTTCCCCATCCCAACTCGTGTTATGGCATTGAATAAGAGTTTGAAACAGAATAAAGGTTATCGCTAACCTTTGTCCTAATAGTTTGGTAAGATGGAACCTATCCTATGCGTTCCATCTTACTTCTCATTTCTATATATACTTCCAACGATACCTTACGACCACGAAGCGACCGAACACGAGGCATGTCACGGAAGTATTCGTCGTAAGTGTAATACCAGTTATACGTCATAATGTCCTTACTTCGACTCACCAGATGGGCAACCTTTCTTGCTGCTGACGGCATAACAGAAGAGAGGAAGTATTGCCTGTCAATCGTCTCTAATGCCAACACGAGAAACTTTCTAGGCTTTTGCGCAATGCGAGTAGGAATATCCTTAGTTTGTGTGGATATGGTGATGTGCCTACCGAAACGCTGATTAATATCATCCATCATCTGACGGAAGATAACGCCATGTGCCGAAGTATCCTTCTGCCCCGTGTAAGCTATATAATAATGTATCATCTCATGAATGAGCACATCATCAATCTCCTCCTTGTTTAACGCATAGTACGTGGAGATGGAAATGGTGTAATCGGAATAAATGGTGCGCCTCCAATACGTTCGTCGCTTGCATGCCATCTGCCCGAGACGGGTCTTGCCTCTCGACAATTTAAGCGCAGGCAAGGGAAGTTCCCCGTGAAAGATAAGCTGGTTATAGTGCGTGAATGCCTCTTTAAGATAGGCTATTGTGAGGTTTTGTTTCATATTGAATGTGTGACAATAGTCATTAGTTAGATGGGTTAAATTCTGTATTATAACGGATTCTACACAGCGGTATAATTGAGTATCATACGCATGATATTCGGGTATCACGCTGATGATATTCGAGTATCACATAGGTGATACTCAATTATACACTAGCTGTATAATCGATTGTCTCCTATTGTTACAATCGATTGTCTTCAGTGTGACAATGGATTGTCTTATGCGTGACAATGAATTGTTTTCAGCGTGACAATGGATTGTACAAGTGTGTACAAAAAGCTAAGTTGTATGTTTCATCGGTTAAAGTGACGTTATATTTCTTGAAAGATGGTATTTACTTCCTCCGTTCATCCTATTTGCTAACGCATGAAGTGAGAGATGTGAGGGCTGGAAGAGGCGGATAAAACGCAATCAAGTAAGGACTGATTGCGCTGTTTGTCCTTACTTGATTGGTATTTAAACATCTACTTCGGAGATGGTTTTATCTATCTTCTTAGCATATAGACAGGGTGTAAAGATAGACCGTTGCGGCGGGTATTGCTAAGAGCGATGAGTCGAATCGGTCGAGTATTCCGCCATGCCCTGGTAGGATATTACCGCTGTCTTTGATACCGATAGTGCGCTTGAGCAGGCTCTCAACCAGGTCACCCCATGTGCCAAAGATAACGACAACCAGTCCCAGACCTATCCACTCTGGCATACTGAGGAGGTGAGTGTTATTGCCTGAATTAGCATAATAGCCTATCACACCAGCGATAATCAGTACGAGGATACCCCCTCCAATACTTCCTTCCCAGCTCTTCTTCGGGCTGATGCGTGGGAAGAGTTTGTGCTTGCCAAAGAGTGAGCCACTAAGATAAGCACCCGTGTCATTTGCCCAAAGGAAGATAAATATGCTCAATGGTAGGAGATAATCGAAGGTTGTCATACCATAGCCTTTCTGCTGGAAGGCTAACACGCTCATCATTGAGAAGGGGAAGGCAATGTACATCTGACCTAACATTGTGTAAGCCCAACTATGCATTGGATTCTTATTCTGTAGGTAGAGCTCTGCAACGAAGAGGTAGATAAGGGTGAGAACATAGGGTACGAAGACGATAAATCCCCTCACCATATTCACTTGTAGGGCTGTTACTGCGCAGAAGAAGTAGGCTCCTGCTACGGTAGAGATGATTCGATTGACCTTTACACCATCTATTTTATTCACCAATCCCGTGTATTCCCACATGGCTGCTCCCGTTATGATGAGGAAGAGACACGTGAGTCGTAGAGGGTTGATGATGCTCGTCACCATAATAGCAACGAATACGATCCCAGTGAGGGCACGTATGATTAGGTTCTTAAGTTTATCACTCATGGCGTCTTATTTATTCTGCTGTGTTATTTGATTCGATGTCATCTTCAGCCTTTGTCGCATTGTTGTTGAGTGCTCTCTGCTGTGCCTCGTGCTCTGCTTGAGCTTGCTTTACAGCTTCAGGCATATCCTCCAACTTAGGTTGCGACTTAGCCTCTTGGTCTAGCAACTCCTCTGTTCGACTCACCCAAGGACGCTTACCGAATATCTCTTCAACGTCTTCAGCCATGATAACCTCACGTTCCATGAGCAGTTGGGCTAGGCGGTTGTGACCTTCCTTGTGCTCAGTGAGAATCTGCTTAGCACGATCGTACTGTCCGTTAATCATCTTCAGCACTTCCTCATCGATCATCTTTGCTGTTGTATCAGAGTATGGCTTCTGGAAATTGTACTCGTCATTATTATAATAGCAGATGTTAGGCAAGCGGTCGCTCATACCTGCGTAGGCAATCATACCGTATGCACTCTTGGTTGCACGCTCTAAGTCGTTCATCGCACCAGTTGATATATGACCTGTGAATAGCTCCTCTGCTGCACGACCACCGAGCAATGAGCACATCTCATCCAACATCTGTTCTTTGGTTGTGATAGGACGCTCTTCTGGGAGATACCATGCTGCACCGAGAGCCTGACCACGTGGTACAATGCTCACCTTCACCAATGGGTTGGCGTGTTCGCAGAACCAACTGATTGTAGCGTGACCTGCTTCATGGAGGGCGATAGTGTGCTTCTCGGCGGTAGTCATTACCTTTGTCTTCTTCTCCAAACCACCAATGATTCTGTCAACAGCATCTAGGAAGTCTTGCTTTGCTACCTCCTTGCTGTCGTGGCGGGCTGCGATAAGGGCTGCCTCATTACATACATTGGCAATGTCGGCACCAGAGAATCCTGGCGTCTGGCGTGCTAAGAGGTCGATGTCAAGGTTCTTGTCGAGCTTCAAGTTACGCATGTGAACGAGGAAGATGTCCTTACGCTCTGGCAAATCAGGTAGGTCTACGTGAATCTGGCGGTCGAATCGTCCTGCACGAAGCAAAGCCTTATCAAGCATATCAACACGATTGGTTGCTGCGAGAACAATCACACCAGAGTTTGTGCCGAAGCCGTCCATCTCTGTAAGAAGGGCGTTAAGTGTGTTCTCACGTTCGTCATTACCGCCCATTGCAGGGTTCTTTGAACGGGCACGGCCAACGGCATCAATCTCATCAATGAAGATGATACAAGGTGATTTCTCCTTAGCTTGGTGGAAGACATCACGCACTCGGCTCGCACCAACACCGACGAACATTTCAACGAAATCGGAACCACTCATAGAGAAGAAGGGTACGCCAGCCTCACCAGCAACAGCCTTTGCTAGCAATGTCTTACCCGTTCCAGGAGGACCAATCAGCAGTGCTCCCTTAGGAATTTTACCACCTAGGTCGGTGTATTTCTTTGGATTCTTCAAGAACTCAACAATCTCTTGTACCTCCTGTTTTGCGCCAGTCTGACCAGCAACATCCTTAAAGGTAATCCCCATCTCGTTAGCTTTCTCATAGAGCTTAGCCTTTGACTTGCCCACACTGAAGACGCCTCCTCCACCTCCGGCACCGCCTCCCATACGGCGAATGAGGAAGTACCATATTCCAAAGAAGAATAGCCACGGAGCTATTGAGATGAGAATATCCATAAAGCCATTGCCTGACTTGTTCTCATAGCTATAGCTGGCTATCTTCTTCTGGGCTACAGCTTGATCCAAGAAGGTTTCTACCTTATCTACAGAACCAATCTCAACATTTACGTATGGGGACTTTCCTACCTGTTGTGTACCTTGTTTGAAGATGTCACGGATGTGGTCTGGACTAACATACATACGCAAGGTGTTGTCGCTCTTGTTGATGACTACCTTCGTACCATAGCCTTTGGCAATATATTGCTTGAATGTTGTGTAATCTCTGTCAACGCCTGCGCTGCTTGACAAGAAGCTATTGCCACCGGCAAAGAATACTACTCCGAGGGCAATGAGAACCAATACGTACAGCCAGTTCATATTGAACTTTGGCATCTTAGGCATATTGGGATTGTTGTTGGGGGATGAATTGTCCATTGTTGAAGTTTGATTAATTATGAAATAATAAATGGGTGATTAGATGGCTTTATACCTAGTCTATGTCTGGTAA
Source organism: Prevotella sp. 20925_1_30 (assembly GCF_041433025.1). Lineage (NCBI taxonomy): Bacteria > Pseudomonadati > Bacteroidota > Bacteroidia > Bacteroidales > Prevotellaceae > Prevotella > Prevotella sp. 20925_1_30. Next base: position 34,392 of record NZ_JAPWAR010000006.1, read on the forward strand.
GTAAGTCAGCTTAGCATCCTCCCATAGGTGTTCTATGTCATAGAAAGCACGTGTCTCTGGAAGAAATACATGGACGATTACATCCACATAGTCTATCGCTACCCATTGATCATTACCAAGTCCTGCACAGTTGACAGGCTTCTCACCAATCGTCTCACGCACATAATCGCTTACCGATTCAGCAATGGCTTCAACTTGTTGGGTTGAGTTACCCTGGCAGATGATGAAGTAGTTACAGATGGTACCATCAATCCCTGATAAATCTGCAATTACTATGCCATGTCCCTTCTTATCTTGGATTCCTTTTGTAATAAGCTCTACTAATCTTTTAGTTTCTTTCATTCAGTCTTGTTATATAATATGAGTTGCAAAGTTAACGCAAATGGCATGAAGTGCAAAATAAATTTAGTTTTATTTATAATTGGTATATACAGCATTGCTAACTCCTGTTGATAGAATGACTATAAACTATTTCTCACGCATGTCGAAGTCCTACTTTAATATGGAGAGACGCCTTATCACCTTATATATATAATAGTAGGACATAAAAGAAGATGGAATATGCTACTATTGGCATATCCCATCTTTCCTTATTCGTTAGTATTTTCTACTATCTTTGCATACAATAATCAATTACTTATTCTCTGCGTCGATAGCTTTTATCTTCTGCTTTACTTCGTTCATATCATTCTTGAGTTTCTCGATACGGCGGTTCATTTCGTCAATGAGACTATTACCTTTCTTAGAACTGATACTCAAGAAACCGAGGTTGTTCTCATAGGTGTTAATCTCCTGTTTGAGCTGTTCAAAGCGGCGCATCAAACGACCACGCTCACTATCAAGAGCGTCAGTACCTCGGCTAGCCACCTTTTTTAAGTTGTTACGGAAATTATCTACACGCTTGCGAGAAGCCGATATGTGAAGGTCTTTGTACAACTTATCGAGTACCTCATGATACTCCTTATACAACTTATCCTTCTCCTTGTAAGGTACATGTCCTACCTTATTATATTCTTCAGTGAGCTGTTGAACCTTCTCTTGGATGCCTTCTTCGGTCTTATCAAACAATTCCTTTAGTTGAGCAATAATCTCCTTCTTCTTCCCAAGGTTCTCACGTTCCTCGCTATGCGCCCCTGCGTGTACTGCGTTACGTGCCTCGAAGAAGTGGTTGCAAGCTGTTAGGAAGTCGTTCCAAAGCTGATCACCAATTTTCTTAGGTACCATACCAATCGTTTTCCACTCCTTTTGTAATGCGATGAGCTTATCGGATGTAGCCTTCCAATCGGTAGAATCAGTCAGAGCTTGTGCCTTTTCAACGAGTGCTTTCTTCTTCTCTGCGTTTTCAGCAAATTGTGCTTTCAACTGTTTGAAGAACTCGCCTTTGCGTGTAAAGAAGTCATCACAAGCTGCACGGAAGCGTTCGAAGATCTTTACGTTCATCTTCTGTGGAGCAAAGCCAATCGTCTTCCATTCCTGTTGAAGAGCGATAATCTCCTTTGTATGTTTCTCCCAATCGGATGACGTTTTATTCTCTTGTTTGATGATCTCTTCAATCTTCTCGCATAGAGCAGTCTTCTTTGTAAGGTTCTCCTCTTCGCTATTGCGGATAGCTTCAAAGTGCTGTTGGTGACGCTTGTTGATAATGGTGCTTGCTGCTTTAAAGCGTGTCCAAATCTGTTCGCGAAGTTCTTTTGCAACTGGTCCCGTCTCGCGATACTCTTGATGAAGTTCTTGTAACTGATGGAAGGCACTGATGACATCCTTCTCTTCTGTCAACTTCTCTGCTGCTTCACACAGCTTCGTCTTCTTCTCAAGATTCTTCTTGAAATCGTATTCACGTGCTTCGCGATTGAGATTCAACAAGTCGTAGAACTGCTCAACATAGAGTTGATAGTTGCGCCATAGCTCGTTTGCCTTCTCAGCAGGAACCATTTTGATCTCTTTCCATTCCTGTTGTAAGGTCTTCAATACAGGGAAGTTCTTGTTTGCCTCATCAGGAGTTGTAACCATCGCTTTGATCTTCTCGATGATAACCTCCTTCTTCTTGAGGTTCTTCTGTTTCTCTTCTTCGATTGCAAGGAATGCCTTTTGGCGTTTCTCCTTAATGATGGTCATCTCTGCCTTAAATACCTCTTCATCCTCATCTGGAAGTACTTGGTACTTCTCAGGGTCGCCACCATTCTCTATATAAGCCCTCTGCTGTGCTTCACGTTCAGCGAAGTGTAGCTTATAGAATACAGTTTTCAGATGGTCAACCTCAGCTTTCTCGGGGGTATCGTCACTATCAACAATAGCCTTAAGGCGCTCTATGATTTCCTTCTTTGTGCTATATGTCTTTGCAGAATAGGTTTCTGCTTCGCACTTAGATTGTGTTTCAGTTGACTGATTTAGGCCTTCAGCTGTTGCTTCATTCTGCTCTGTTGGAGCCTTAGCTACAGCTTCTTCAGACAACTTTACTTCTTCTGTACCCTGATTAAGGGCATTCTCTTGAGAGTCCATCATTTCACTTTTTGTTTGTGATTCGGGTTTTCCGCAAATTAGATAACGAATGGCTCAATAAATATTGAGCCTTCGCAACCATATTAAAGTATATCAGTTGCAAACTTAGATAAAATCTCTGAATATACCTAATTTTTATCTTCTTTTTTTGTTTCTAGCCTCTAAAGTAAGCGTTTACGGCGTAAAATCCACCATGAAGCAGCGGAGACTACAACGGATAAGAGCATTGCTATGGGGAAACCCCATGTACTTCTTTCCATACCGTTAATAAGGTTCATACCAAAGAGGGAGGATATTAACGTTGGCAACATCATGACTATTGACACCGAAGTAAGCGTACGCATCACAGTGTTCATGTTGTTGTTAATAATGCTAGAATACGTGTCCATCGTTGATTCCAAGATGTCCGAATAGATACTAGTAGTCTCTCTCGCCTGTGACATCTCGATGTTTACATCCTCGATAAGGTCGGCATCCAGCTCATCAACTTGTAGCTTGAATTTCAGCTTAGCAAGTAGGTTCTCGTTGCCACGAATGGATGTAATGAAATAGGTGAGGGAGTCTTGTAGTCTACTTAAACCTATCAAACTCTCATTATCAACACCCTTATCTAGGTTGCGTTTAGCCTTCTCGATGAGTGTATTAATCTGCTTGAGTCGTTTCAAGTACCATACTGCTGACGATAGAAAGAGACGGAAGATTAAGTCGACATAGTCGGTGAATCCAGCGTTTCTCTTCTGCTGATAACTAACGAAGTCAAGCATCATGTTCGTCTCGAAGTTACATACAGTGATGGTCACATCTCGTTTATGAATAATACCCAAAGGAACGGTTGTGTATGGTGTTCGCGACCGTATTTCTTTAACGTAGGGGATACGTAAGATGATAAGCATCCAACCGTCATCATACTCATAACGGGCACGCTCATCAGTATCGCTGATATCCGATAGGAAGTAATCAGGGATATGATATGTATCTTCTAGTTCTTGCTGATCTTGCTCTGTTGGGCAGGTTACTTGAATCCAACAATTAGGTTGCCATTCCTTAATGGGGCTCAAGGTTCTATTGATATTCCAATATGTTTTCATTTGCTAATCTCCATGTTTAATAAGTGTGGGGATTAGCAATCTCGTTGTAATCCTCACGCTTATTGATTGAAAGTTTCCGCGTGATAATCGTCCATTTAATAATTACGTATTGGTTTTGCGACTGCAAATTTAGGAAAAAATAATGGTTAGAACAAACAAACGAATAAGTTTTTAAGGTTAGTGGAGTGCGGTTGGTGTAAATGAGCAGACGCCTTTCTTACCTCGAAGAGAGGCTTTCCTTTATGCCAAGAAACGCTCTCTTTATATGCAAGAAAGGCTCTCTTTGTTTTCCATCTATCGTAGTCTCTTGTTTTAAGGTCTGTTACCTCTGACAGAATTGAAGCTTATGATATCTTCATATAATACTCTTTAAAGGATTAATTAACGTTAAATAATTAACGAATCGTTTGCGTTCTTACTTTTAATTATCTATCTTGCAAGTGGTAATTAATAATGTCTAACAATACTAAAGAAACCTTTTTATTATGAAGAAACAAATTACTTGGATGTGTATCCTATTATGTTCTTTATTATTCGTAGCCTGTGAGAAGTCTGTAATTGATAATCCTGATGGGCAAAAGAACACCAATAAATCAAGGCATAGAGTCACTCGTGTTGTAAGGATTCACCCAACAGAACTACGTGTAGAGAGTATGGAAGAACCACTTATTAGTAAGTCTTCAGGTGTGCAATCAAGGGGCGCCAGTGTTCCAGAAGAGGGCAAAGTGAAACTCTATGCAGTGAATGTCTTTGAAAAGAAAGTAGGTTCGGAGTTGTATGAGAAATATGCTTATGGCTTGTTCTCTGACCCGAGTAAGATTGCAATCAGAATGTTTGAAGACAACAGATATAAGATTGAATGCCTCGAAGTAGTGGAAGGTGACGACCATCTCTATAATAAGGAGAAATCCTATCAAGCCCCATTCTTGCATGGAGCGAATCTTCCTACGAAAGTAACCAATCAATTTGTTATGTCGAAAACGGATAATATGAGTAATCTTCAAAAGGGTGAAACGAATATCTCTGAAACGAAGATTCAGCGTTATCCAAGGATGATTAAGCTATATGGAACGCAAGAAGACATAGATCCCAAAGCTTCCCAAGAACTCACAATAGATATGCGGAAGGCTGTATTTGGACTTCATTTTAAGATTACACCACCAGAGGAAGGAACGCTAGAGATTAATTATCTCGGATGGAAGTTAGCCCAAAAGAGTGGTCAAACAGGCTATGATGGTGGTAGTATTTATGCATTCAGTGAGATTGTAGAAGCCACTAAGGATGGTTATCAGTTGGTAGCTCCTTTAGAGATGAAGTGGACTAAAGCGAACGGAACAGTGGTGCAAGAGCACAAGGATCTGACGTTGAAACGAAATGTGAAAACCAAAGTTGAAATTGTTGTTGAGGGTCCCAAAGCACGTAACATTAGCTTCCGAGAGGAGAATGTTGCCATGACGGAAGAGCAAATAGAATGGCATGTTGTGAAATAGATAGCATGCTTTTTATTGGCAAAGTGTGTCTGCCAAAGCCTTAATCTCTGCACGTGCAGGTTTCCCCGTGGCTGTTTGTGGGATGCTTGTAGTGTGGAGGATGAGGCGTGGTTGCCAATACTTAGGAAGGATACGTTGGCAGATTGTATTGATAGAGTCTGTGTCTTCAGACGTAGTGAGAAGCACTACAAGCTCTCCAAACTTCTTATCTCTTATGCTTGTAATGGCATATTCCTCTGTGAGATGTGCTTTTAAGGCACGTTCAACCTCCTCTATTTGTATCTTTATACCGCCTGAATCAATCACATTATCGCGTCTTCCTAGGATGCGGAAACGTACTTGTTTATGTTTGCCATTCGACAGACTTATGGTTTGAAGTTCAGCTCTGTCGTTAGTTACTAAGGGCTTCGAACATACAGCGGGTGCATTGATAATCAGGCAGCCATCTGTATTTAGGTTCACTTCAACACTATCGAAAGGTTCGTACCAATCGCTTGCTGAATCTCCATTCAAGCGTCGTAAGGCAATGTGGGAGAGCGTTTCCGTCATTCCGTATGTGCTCCACACTGCATGAGGGAAGTCTTTTAATGCTTCGGCGAGATGGTCATCAATGGCACCACCACCGATGATTAATTGCCTAATCTTACGTAACCTCTCTCGTTCTTGAGGCACTTGTAGGGAATTATAAACCTGCAGTGGAACCATAGCTGCAAATGTTATCTCCTCCTGAAGGGCGTTGGCTTGGCGGAGAGAATCGTCTGAGAGCGGATGACCAGAGGGCTTTACGTTGATTAATCGTAAGTTTCTTTCAATACTCCTAACTACTACCATCTTACCCGCAATATAGTCCAGAGGCATGCAAAGGAGTGCTGTGTCACCAGCTTTCAATCGAAGGAAATCACAGGTGATGCGTGCTGAGTTTAACATTCGAGACTTCTCCACCCATAGTGGTTTAGGCTTCCCTGTCGATCCACTGGTATGCACTAACACTCTCGTGTCAGCGTTATTCCATTCTGTAAGAAACTCTTCTATCGTCATTGTTGTTCGTTGATTGATTCCCTAATCGTTATTGTTTCACCCAGAGTTGATCACCTTTAATCGTTAGAGGCATGGGTATATTGTCCGAGAACAAAAGACCTGTTCCAAGTCCCTGGGGCATTGTTATGTGAGGTCTGTATAGATCGGCTGTAAGTTGCGCAATGCTATTTAACCCCACATTACTTTCTAGTGCGGAGGTGATCCAAGAGCCTATTCCCCGTTCATTAGCCATCTTCACCCATTCTCGCACACCTGTCATCCCCCCATGCAAACTAGGTTTTAGAACTATATATTGCGGTCGGATGGTGTCGAGTAGTTGCTCTTTTTCGTTATAACTATTTACTCCGATGAGTTCTTCATCTAGTGCGATTGGAAGTGGAGAGAGGTCACATAGCTGTGCCATTTTTGCCCATTGATGTTGTCGGATAGGCTGTTCTATAGAGTGGATATCGTATTGTGCCAATGCTCCCAAGCGTTCCATGGCATTTTCAGGAGTGAATGCTCCATTTGCATCAACACGTAGTTCTATTTGAGCACGTGTGAAGGATTGTCGGATGTGACGGATAAGTTCAATCTCTTTAGCGAAGTCTATTGCCCCAATCTTTAGCTTTACACAATGATAGCCTGCCTTTAGTTTCTCTTCTAAACGATGATACATCTCTTCGAAGGAACCCATCCAAACGAGTCCGTTGATGGTGATTCCCTCTTTTCCAGCACCAAAGTTCGTGTGGAAGAAGTCAATACTTCCGTTTGCATCAAGTTGTGCCTTTGCTGTTTCCAAGCCAAAGAGCATAGACGGATAAGGCCTCATTGCATTCGTGTCAATGCTTCCTGTATGGCAAAAGTCATCACAGAATATTCGCAACTTACGCTCATATTCATCATCAGACATGGCATCGCAGGATAAATCAGGGAGTGTGGCACATTCCCCAACGCCTATTACTCCAGGCTTATTCGTGTCTGATAGTGTTATATAAAAGCTCTTCCTCGTTGTGTAAACGCCCCTCGATGTACCTGCAGGGGTGATGAAGTGGAGGGTGCGGGAGGATATTTTTATTTCGTACATAGTAATTCCTTTTATTTTTTGTTTCTATATTCAATCCTCGCTCTTGCCATCTGTTCGCGTATTCCACCATGCTTTATAAAATCATCCTTGATATAGTCTAAATACCTTCTAAGTATTACATCTTCTTGATGAAGTAAAGTGATAGCAATGTTAGCTATGGTTTCATCTGTGCGTATTTGGATGGCATTACGATAAAAAGAAGACTCATTATGTTTGGAACATACGCGCCGCGTAATGATAGCATTCTTATCATCTGCATCCCATTTGGTAAGGTTTCGAACACGAAGATAGTCTTCATAATCAATTAATAGCTCCTGTAGACTGGCACGAGCAACGTTTATTAGTTTTATTTCTGTCTCTGCAGAGGTCGTTGAGGCAGCACATCCTTCTGCGATGTTCTGCTTTCCTGATCGGGCAGCCTGTATCATTTGGTCTATCGTTCTGTCCCCTCTATTCAAAAAGTGGTGGGCAAAGTAATAGGTGATATCATATATACATTCGGCTTTCTGATAAGCGATTAGGTTGCGATAGTTGCCTTTTTGTGGTAAGAAAGGTGTCTCCATGAGTGTTTGTGGGCTATTGATAATAATGTTTCCGTTGGATTATTGGGCTTATAAGGCTAATAAGTCTAATTGGGCAATCAGCTTCTATAGTCCTTATTAAGTAAACTATTTTATTAGCCTCATTGGTCTTTAATTAGCCCAATGAGGCTAATTATCTATTAAGGGAATTGTGGGTACTTATCGAAATCGGGCTTACGCTTCTCTAAGAAAGCCTTTCCGCCTTCTTGAGCCTCATCCAGTGTGTAATAGAGCATAGTGGCATCTCCTGCTAGTTCTTGTATACCTGCTTGACCGTCCAACTCGGCATTTAGACCTGCTTTTATCATGCGTAAGGCTAACGGAGAACGCTCCATCATGGTGTTAGCCCAGTCTACACACTCGTCTTCTAACTGTTCGAAGGGTACGACCTTGTTGACTAATCCCATGCGTTCTGCCTCTATTGCAGAGTATTGACGGCACAAGAACCATATCTCTCTAGCCTTCTTCTGCCCCACAATACGGGCTAGATACGAAGCACCGAAACCGGCATCGAAGGATCCAACCTTTGGTCCCGTCTGTCCGAAGATGGCGTTATCTGAAGCGATGGAGAGGTCACATACCACTTGAAGAACATGTCCGCCACCAATGGCATAACCATTTACCATGGCGATAACAGGCTTTGGTAAACGACGAATCTGCATCTGTAAATCAAGGACATTAAGGCGTGGAACACCATCACCTCCTACATATCCACCCCTTCCTTTAACGTGCATGTCGCCTCCAGAACAGAATGCTTTATCACCCTCACCAGTAAGTATGACCACTCGAATATCAAGTGCTTCGCGACAGTAGTTGAATGCTTGTGACATCTCCCAGACCGTCTTTGGCGTGAAAGCATTGCGATAGCGAGGTCGGTTAATGGTAACTTTTGCGATATGATTAAACTCTTCGAAGCGTATTTCCTCAAACTTGAAGCCCTCGATGGGTTTCCATTCTCTTTTGCTCATAAGGCTTTTCTTTTATTTTGGAGTTTTATTTTTAAATGATAATTAGTTGTTTTCTCTTGACTAGGAAAAGGCTTTGTAATAGTCTTCCATTGCTTGTGCATCCTCTTCGGGGTTAGTGAAAACCTCCAAGAGTACAGGTCCTTCCTCTGCATTGAAGAAGTCCTTGAGGCGTTCCGATAACTCTTCTGCATTGCGCGCAGCCATGTATTCGATGTCATGGGCTTGACAGATGGCTTCAGCGGAAGTATTATGATGTGCTGAAATTATATCATCTCGGAATGGAGAAGAGTCTAATCCGTGTAATTGATGGAATATTCCTCCACCTCCATTGTTGAGTAGTAAGATCCCAAGATTAGGTGACAAACACTGGTTCCAAAGTGCATTTTGATCGTAAAAGAAACTTAGGTCACCGATAATACAGTACACATCCTCTTCTTCCTGATGTGCAATAGCATATCCAACAGCCGTTGACAGCGAACCTTCTATGCCATTCACGCCACGATTCACATAGATGTATTGATCAGAGAAGATGTTTCCCAAGCGTACAGCAGAGCTATTCCCGTAGAAGAATTCACCATCAATACCTTCTTTTCGGATGGTCTCGTGGAAAGTTTTAACGGCTAGTAATTGTGAAAAACGGGGTTGTATCTTCTTTCGAATGGCGTAGGCTTCATTGAAAACGTTGTTCCATTGCGTCACAAAAGGTTTCTCTCTCATGTCATCCACTTCGTTAGCAAGGATACCAATCATCTCTTCCTGCGAGCATTGAATGATGTCCGTTAGGTGCATGAAGGTATCACAACAAGTCCCACTCTCGTTTACAACGATAGAAACCTGTGGTTGGCACTTTCGTAAAAACTGCTTCAGTCGTTTGCTAACCAGTGTCCCTCCTATATATATAAGGTGGTCGGGACGATAAGACTCATCGTTACCTATTCTTATCAATGCCTCATCAATGGGGAGAGCAGGGCTAATACTATCATCTGCCAACTTCTCTTGAATGACCACAGCAGTGCTTTTCAACACCTCAAGAGCCTCCATTGTCTCTCCGACAACCTCAGGAGTCATCTGTCCAAGAACAATCATTGGACGCTCACTTTGCAGTAGTTCTGCTGCCAGTTCATAGCTAACAGTATTATCAGAAACGGATTCGTGCAAGATGATTTGTCGCTCGTTAGGGAGGTTGGGAACGTCATATTTGAAAAGAGGTTCACTAATAGGAATATTGATGTGTACGGGTCCGAACCCTTGAGATAAGGCTGCATTGAGAGCCTCATTGACCAATCTATTGCAATACCAACGTTCCTCTTCGTTGTGTGGTTCAGGTAGTGTCACACTCTTACGAACGTTTGGTTCTAAAGCCCCATGCTGTTGTAATGTTTGACCATCTTGTTGATTGATCCATTGTGCAGGTCTATCTCCAGAGATAATCACCAACGGACGTTTCTGATAAAAGGCTTCTGCCACTGCAGGAGCCACGTTTAATAGTGCCGAGCCAGAGGTTACACACAGTGCAACGGGCTCATTATCAGCTAATGACATACCTAATGCGACGAAGCCAGCCGACCGCTCATCCGTCACAGGAAAACACTCAATATCAGGGCAAGTACATAGGTTATGCACGATAGGAGAGTTACGTGAACCGGGGCAGACAACAGCCTTTGATATTCCAAACTTTACCAGTAAGGCGGTTAATATATTAACGTTCTCCTTGTTACTATACATTTTCAATAAGTTGTATTGAAGGTTAGTTGATTTTCTTTTATTGCTGAATAAGCTGTCGCATTGTGGCGAGCTTTGCTTCTGTCTCTTGCCATTCGTTCTCTTCTATACTCTCTTTTAACAATCCACCACCCGCATAGAGCTGACAAGCCGATCGAGTGATATGCATGCAACGGAGTGTTACATAGAGTTTTGCAAGCCCATTGTCCCCCAGCAGCCCACTGAAGCCACTATAATAAAGGCGGTCAGTATGCTCGTTACGAAGGATGAATTTGTGTGCCTCATCCTTAGGAATACCACACACGGCAGGCGTTGGGTGAAAGGCAGTTAGGAAACTTCCGAGACATTGTGTGTCCTTGAGTTGGAAAGAGAAATCGGTTCTTAGATGAGCTAGATGGGCTGCACGAGAAGTGAAAGGTTCGCTTTCCGTAATGTCGCTAGCGAACGGCTGTAAGCAAGTTCGGATGTAATCGGCAACCAGTTGTTGCTCTTCTCGGTTCTTCTCAGACCATTTAATTTCCTCTCCCTCATATCTCATCGTACCAGCTAAAGCCATTGTTTGGTAGCTTGTAGCGTCTCCACGTAACAGGATCTCAGGACTTGCCACGAGCCACATACCTGTTTGTGCAGTGTAGAAAAGTGCAATGTACGACCGTGGATACCATTCGCACGCCTTGAGAAAGATGTCTCTAGGATTCATCTGTTCGTCCTTCTTCTCCACGATGGTGCGTGCCAATACCAGTTTGCGGAATGATTTGCGATTCAATTCATCGTGGAAACAAGTGAAGTCATTGTGGTATTGAATACGAGGGTCAACTTCCGAGGTCTCCAAATAAGCCTCATCTTGCCCGTTCGGAATGGCTTCAAAGCCCTTACTACCATCTAAGGGCAAGACTGATGATTGTCCGCTTTTGCCATCAAGTAAGTAGATTGGATGAGTCGTATTGCTGACGAAGGGTGCAATCACAAACCCCTTATGCCCGTCAAGTTCTGTTAGTGAACCAAAGCGAGTGGGTTCCTCTTGTTGAGAATAGCAATGACAGACTTCCTCGAAAGGCTCACGATAGATAAAAAATGCGTCCATTTAATCTTTCTTCGGTGCTATAACGTAGTTGGTAACTTGCACAGTAGAGATGAGCTCACCCTCATCATTCTTGATATCTATGTGCCAAACGTGCAGTGTGTGACCCTTATGAACGAGCTTGCCAAAGGCAGTTACAGTTCCACCATACGGCATTGCCTTCACGTGGTTACCGCTTATATTGATTCCCAAAGCCATCTTTCCAGGGCAGAGAGCCATTGAACCGACTCCTGCTAGATTCTCCGCTAGGGCTAACGAAGCTCCTCCTGAAAGAAAACCAAAGGGCTGTTTATTTCGATCATCCACTGCCATGCGAGCCTTTAACGTGTCTTGTTCGGGAGTAGAGATAAACTCCATGCCCAAAGTACGGCTCAATCCGTCAGCATCTTTAATCTTATTCCAAATCTTTTCTACGTTCATGTCGATCTTACTTAATGTATTGCAAAGATACTAAAAACAACTGGAAATCCTTTTCGAAAGGGTTTGTTTTTGTGTGTGAAGGGCTGGAGTAGCTCTTTAATACAGCACGATAGTAGGATTAGAAGCCCTAGTTTATTCTGCACGTAACGTGATTTGTAGACGGTAAGGCACCAGGATATATGAACTTAAAGAGATATATCTCTTATTCTAATCATTCTATTGTGGGATAGAAGAGGGCGTTTCCTCCATTGAACGAAGGCGTTTCCTTGCATTAAAGAAAGCCTCTCTTCATGTTGAAGGAACGCCCTCTTCAAAGTGAAAGGAGCTTTTCCTAACTGTTTTTCGTTAGGTATTCCTCCCCTTGAAGTAGGCTGGGAGGGGTAGAGTTAACCTCTCTTTCCTATGCAATGCCATTATAAAAAAGGCAAAAAGCACCATAGTTTGCGAATATTTTAGTAAATTTGCACATTATAAGAATATACTCGATTTATTATAAAGATGAACATTTTAGAATTGTCAGAGCAGGAGATTGGACGTCGTCAAAGCCTGCAAGAATTGCGTGAGATGGGCATTAATCCATACCCAGCAGCAGAGTTCCCAACCAACGCTTACTCTACTGATATAAAAGAGCAATTCAATGAGGAGGAGCAAAGAGAAGTAACGATTGCAGGACGAATGATGGGTCGTCGCATCATGGGTAAGGCTTCTTTTGCAGAGATTCAGGATAGTAAAGGAAGAATACAAGTATATATTACCCGTGATGATATATGTCCGGGAGAAGATAAAGAGTTGTATAATAAGGTCTTCAAGAAGCTCCTTGACATTGGAGACTTCATCGGTGTTAAGGGCTATGTGTTCAAGACTCAGATGGGAGAGATATCTATTCATGCAAAAGAGATTACTCTTCTTTCAAAGAGCTTGAAGCCACTTCCAATCGTGAAGTACAAAGATGGCGAGGCTTATGATAAGTTCGAAGACCCAGAACAACGCTATCGTCAGCGTTATGTTGACCTTGTTGTCAACGATGGAGTTAAAGATACTTTCTTGAAGCGTGCCACAGTCTTGCGTACAATGCGCCAATTCTTTGATGAGGCGGGGTACACGGAAGTGGAGACACCAACCCTCCAGAGTATTCCTGGTGGTGCTAGTGCACGCCCATTCATCACCCACTTCAATGCACTCAACATTGATATGTACATGCGTATCGCTACTGAGCTTTATTTGAAACGACTCATTGTTGGTGGCTTTGAAGGTGTTTACGAGATTGGTAAGAACTTCCGTAACGAGGGTATGGATCGCTTCCATAACCCAGAGTTCACCTGTATGGAGCTTTATGTTCAGTACAAGGACTATAACTGGATGATGTCTTTTACAGAGCAGTTACTCGAGAAGATCTGTGTTGCCGTTAATGGGAAACCAGAGGTGAAGATGGGTGATAAGGTGATAAGCTTTAAGGCTCCGTTCCGCCGTCTACCTATTCTTGAGGCTATAAAGGAGAAGACTGGCTTTGATTTAGAGGGTAAATCAGAGGATGAGATACGTGATATTGCATTGAACAAGTTGAAGATGGAGACCATAGATGAGAGCTTTGGTAAGGGCAAACTCATTGATGAAATCTTTGGAGAGTTCTGTGAGGGAACTTATATTCAGCCTACTTTTATCACCGACTATCCGGTAGAGATGTCTCCACTTACTAAGATGCACCGCTCAAAACCAGGCTTGACTGAACGTTTCGAGTTAATGGTCAATGGTAAAGAGTTGGCTAATGCTTACTCCGAGTTGAACGATCCGATTGATCAAGAGGAGCGTTTCTTGGATCAGATGCACTTGGCTGATAAGGGTGATGATGAGGCTATGATCATTGATCAAGACTTCTTACGTGCATTGCAATATGGTATGCCTCCTACCTCTGGTATTGGTATCGGCATTGACAGACTCGTGATGTTAATGACTGGCAAGGAGTACATTCAGGAGGTAATGTTGTTCCCTCAGATGAAGCCGGAACCAAAGATTCCACAAGACTCAATCAAAGATTGGGCTGCTCTTGGTGTATCAGAAGATTGGGTATATGTGCTGCGTAAGGCAGGTTTCAACCTAATTGCTGATATCAAGGGAGAGAAGGCGCAAGGCTTACAACAGAAGTTGGGTGAAATCAATAAGAAGTATAAACTCGGATATGAGAAGCCTTCTGTTGATGAGATCCAGAAGTGGATTGACGAGGCTGGAAAGTAATTGGAAGAAGTGAAGAATTGCCTCTTCCTCCTTTAACTACCTAAGAAGAATGTTCAACATAGGTAAAATAGCAATCATTGGTAGCGGTAGCTGGGCAACAGCTATCGCTAAGATTGTTGTGGAACATACGCATCATATAGGTTGGTACTTCCGCCGTGATGATAAGATAGAAGAGTTTAAACGGAGAGGACATAACCCTACCTATCTGACGAGTGTTAGGTTCAATATGGATGAGATAAGTTTCTCGTCTGACATTAATAAGATTGTTCAGGAGTATGACACATTGGTCTTTGTGACTCCATCTCCTTACTTGAAGGCTTTGTTGAAGAAGCTAAAAGCAAAGCTCAATACGAAACTTATCGTTACAGCTATCAAAGGTATTGTGCCTGATGAGAACCTCGTTTGCTCGGAGTATTTCCATGAGGAATACAAAGTTCCTTATGATAATCTGGCTGTGATAGGTGGTCCTTCGCATGCAGAAGAGGTTGCTATGGAACGGCTTACATATCTAACCGTCGGTTGTTCTGACCTTGAGAAAGCTCGAAGTTTTACAGAGGTGTTAGCATCCAATTATGTTAAGACAAAGATATCACCAGATGTTCTTGGTATAGAATACGCCTCTGTCTTGAAGAATGTATATGCCATTTCAGCTGGTATCTGTGCTGGTCTGAAGTATGGCGATAACTTTCAAGCGGTGTTAATGTCGAACGCTATGCAAGAAATGGATCGTTTCTTAAAGACGATTAACCCTATCCAACGATCTATTATCGATAGCGTTTACCTTGGTGATCAGTTGGTAACGGGATATAGTAACTTCTCTCGTAACCACACCTTTGGTGCGATGATTGGTAAGGGATATAGCGTTAAGTCAGCTCAATTAGAGATGGAGATGATAGCCGAAGGATATTTCGGAACGAAGTGTATGAAGGAGATTAACCGCCGTCTACATGTAAATATGCCGATTCTAGATGCCGTGTATAACATCCTTTACGAACGTATAAGTCCACAAGTAGAGATTAAATTATTAACAGATTCATTTAGATAAACACAAATGGAAAGTATTAAGTTAGACATTTCAAAAGCAGCTCAGTTTTTGAATTTGGGTGCGGTAGAGGCTTATGCTCCTCACGTAGCTGCTGCCCAAGAAGCATTGGAGAAGAGCACTTGTCCAGGTAACGATTTCCTAGGTTGGTTACACTTGCCATCAAGTATAACTACCGAGTTCCTTGGTCAGATACAAGCGGTTGCCAACACTCTTCGTGAGAAGTGTGAAGTGGTTGTTGTTGCTGGTATTGGTGGTTCTTATTTAGGTGCTCGTGCTGTCATCGAAGCCTTAGGTAATAGTTTTGCTTGGCTTGTGAATGACAAGAAGAACCCTACAATCTTGTTCGCAGGAAACAATATTGGTGAGGATTATCTCGCTGAACTTACCGCCTATTTAAGCGATAAGAAGTTTGGTGTCATTAATATTTCTAAGTCTGGTACTACCACAGAGACAGCTCTTGCATTCCGTCTTTTGAAGAAGCAATGTGAGGAGCAACGTGGTAAGGAGACTGCTAAAGACGTTATTGTAGCTATCACTGATGAGCACAAGGGTGCTGCTCGTGCTGCTGCAACAAAGGAAGGTTACAAGACATTCATCATTCCTGATAATGTTGGTGGACGCTTCTCTGTTCTTACACCAGTTGGTTTGTTGCCTATTGCAGTAGCTGGTTTCGATATTCAGAAACTTGTTGAAGGTGCACAGGTAATGGAGAAGGAGACGGCTAATGACGTACCTTTTGCTAACAACATCGCAGCTCGTTACGCTGCTGTTCGTCAAGGTCTTTACTCACAGGCAGGCAAGAAGATTGAGATAGTTGCTAACTTCCAACCAAAGCTCCATTACTTTGCTGAGTGGTGGAAACAGCTCTATGGTGAGAGTGAAGGTAAGGATCACAAGGGTATTTTCCCTGCTGCTTGCGACTTTACAACCGATCTCCACTCTATGGGACAGTGGATTCAAGAGGGCGAGCGTTCTATCTTTGAGACTGTAATCTCTATCGAACAGCCTAACGCAAAGTTGCTCTTCCCACATGATGATGAGAATCTCGACGGCTTGAACTTCTTAGAGGGTAAGCGTGTTGATGAGGTTAACAAGATGGCAGAACTTGGTACTCGTCTGGCTCACGTAGATGGTGGCGTGCCTAATATTCGTGTGAGTGTACCAGTATTGAACGAGTATTATCTTGGTCAGCTCATCTACTTCTTCGAAAAGGCTTGCGGTATTAGTGGTCTTATCCAAGAGGTTAATCCATTCAACCAACCAGGTGTTGAGGCTTACAAGAAGAATATGTTTGCTCTTCTCAATAAGCCTGGTTACGAGGCAGAGAGTAAGGCTATTCAAGAAAGATTGACTAAGGAATAAGAGCCCCACCCAGCCTCCCCGAAAGGGGAGGAGTACCTAACTGAAGCCAATCTGAATTGTGTGGATTTAGGGGGGGAATACTATTTTATAACATTCTTTATGTGTCCTCAAGTCCTGCACCAAGGTGTGGTACTTGAGGATAATAATATATAATAAGGTGAAGAAAACAACTATATCATCCCAATCTCAGCAAGGCATCCCCTCCTTTGGAGGGGCTTGGGGAGGCTTCAATCCCCCTAACATCCCCTCCTTTGGAGAGGAATGGAAAGGCTTTAAAGTCGTCCTCTTCGACATGGATGGGGTGCTTTATGACTCAATGCCGAACCATGGTGTTGCATGGCAGCGTGCTATGAAGGAGTTTGGAATACACTTCACGCTGGAGGATTCGTATGCAACTGAAGGTGCTAGAGGGGTTGATACCATTCGTAAATATGCTCGTGAACAACTTGGAAAGGAACTGAGTGAGGAAGAGGCGCAACGGATGTATGATGTGAAAGCACACTATTTTCATGAGATGCCAGAAGCCAAAATCTTCGATGGTGTGCTCGATCTCATGCAGAAGATAAAGCGCAGTGGACTGAAGATTGGTATTGTAACAGGTAGTGCACAGCGACCGTTGATAGAGCGTGTGACGCATGATTTTTCCGACTTTATCACTCGGGATCAGGTAACTACAGCCTTTGATGTGAAGCGTGGTAAGCCTAATCCTGATCCTTATCTTATGGGCTTGAAGAAGGCGGGCAACTTTTCTCCATCCGAGGGAATCGTTGTTGAGAATGCTCCTTTGGGCGTTCGTGCCGGTGTAGCAGCTGGTTGTTTCACCATAGCAATCAATAGTGGACCATTGCCTGATGCGGCTCTTTTGGACGAAGGAGCCAATCTCCTCTTCCCAACTATCCGTGAGTTCGCCGACAAATGGGAACTTCTTTTATCTCATTTTCCCCATTATTAAGCCTTCACTTCCCTTTATCTCCCTTATTCTTATATCGCTCCAAAGCGTGGTAAACATTAGTTTCTACTCCCCTCTCCATCCGGAGAGGGGTTGGGGGTGAGGCTGGTTGGGGCGATTGTTGAGGCTTCTTTTTCTCTATTTTATTTGGCTAGTTAATTTATTCTTCTTACCTTTGCGCCCGTTGAGTGAGAATTAACTTATTAATAATGATGTTACAAACAACGAAATTCAATCAAGCTAACGTTTGCGCCTTATATAATAAAGGTGTAGATGTACGTGCCATTGCGTTGGATTCTTTAACATCTAAAAACGAGAAAAAGACAGCAAATAATTTGGTAGTTCCAAATATTTGTATACTCTCTCTCTCTCTCTCTCTCTCTCTCTCTCTAGTAGAGCAGACGTAAATTACACATTTTTTCTTCTCGCGTACGCGCGCGCGAAGCGTACCGCAAACCCTGTAAACAAAGGACTTCTGGAAGTTTCCTTTGTTCTTTTTTTGTGTCCGTACCTAAACCGAATTATAGAGAAATTAAGCACGAAATAACAACTATATTTTTTATTAACAACAATTTTATAGATTAATATGAAAAAGGAAAGAACAAGCAGGTTAGTGTACATACAGCCATCCTGTAGTATTATAGCCACAGGTGTCGAGGGATTCCTTTGTAACGCCTCTGTGACCCCAGATGGGAGTAGTTCAACCCAAGAGTCGTGGGGAAGTGAGCAGACGCATACAGGAACCGTTATCATTGGAGACGGAACGGGCGTAGCTCCAGCAAAGCGACAGATGAGCTGGGATGAGAATGAAGATTAACGATACTAAGACATTAAATTAGACATAAAAATGAAGAAACAATATTTTTTAGCTATAGCAATGTTCATGCTGTTGACAGTGTTTGCGGCGTGTTCAAGTGATGATAATTTAGACAATGGCAAAGGAAAGGTTGATGTAGCCTCAAAATTCGAGTTCCCTGTCACTTTTGCAGATTATAATAGTGATGTGCAAGTGGGCAATACTCGAGCAGCTGCAGACGCATCAGACACACTGAAGCATGAGTTCGTCAACATGGGGAATGGTATTGTTGCTGATGTGACTTTACAGAGAGACAAGGAGAACTTGTCTGGTAATCCAGCCAAGGCTGCAAGCACACGTACGTTGACAAACGATAGCTATACGATGCTTGCATATCAAAGTGGAGTTTTAAAGGGTGAACTAAAAGGTTTTATCTCTGGTGGTAACTTTATCCCAAATGCAGGAGACCCTACAGCAATGTCTTTAGCACCAGGCAACTATGATTTTGTACTTTATTCTACTTCCTATTTTACACGTAGCGGCAACAATTTGACACTAACGAATGCAAATGAATATGCCATATTAGGGCGAACCAATTATACAGTCACTGCCACTCCACAGAAGCAGAAAGTTTCGTTTGCGATGAAGCATACAGCTGCCCGTGTAAGAGTCAAATTCAATACTTATGTCAAGGTTCAGCCAAGTAATTTTAATGTAAGCTTCTCAGCAGCAAATCCTGCAGAAGTCCCAAGTTCTGCTGTTTACGATGCTGCTACAGGTACATGGAGCACTTCTGGCACAGGAGGATCTTTCGGTTTTGGTGGTAGTGCTTGGACGGAAAGTGGTTCTGTTACTTATAGTTATACAAGCCCTAGTTACTCTTATATTTTCCCTGGTTCAAATATTACGAATCTCAAAGCAACCTTTGGTATTGCGACAATTTATACAGAAAACCTTTATGGGAAAAGCCTTACTTTTGCTTTGACTCCAGTTTTGGCATCAGTGGCAAATGGTTCTTATCTTATTAGCATAACTTTCCATTATAACTTCCTTTACTTGATGACAGACGGCACAACAGGTTTGTTCTCTGAGACAACATTCGGTGGTGGAACAAAAACCCCTATTGCGGTCGTTGCCAGCCAAAGTAAACGTTTAGCTGCTGCATTAAACAATGCTTCTTCTTTTGCTTATTTCAGCAATACTTCTTATGGAACAACACATAATAGCAGCCAGATACCAGAGCCAGGATGGTATCAAGGATTTAATCGGACTTCTTTTGATGCAGATGGGGCTGATGGATATAAGTTTACATGGGAAGCTGCAGGTAGTGCTGATGGCACAACAATTAAGGCAAACGAACAAACAAAATATCCAGCTTTTTATACTGCAGGTCATTATGTTCCAACATTACCTGCAGGAAAGTTTCTTACAGGCTCTATTGTTGGTAAGAAATGGTTTTTACCAAGTGCTGGAGAGATTGCTAAATTAT
The DNA here is from genome assembly GCF_041433025.1 of Prevotella sp. 20925_1_30. Taxonomy (NCBI): domain Bacteria; kingdom Pseudomonadati; phylum Bacteroidota; class Bacteroidia; order Bacteroidales; family Prevotellaceae; genus Prevotella; species Prevotella sp. 20925_1_30. Next base: position 54,218 of record NZ_JAPWAR010000006.1, read on the forward strand.
ATACAGGTGTTCGCACTGGGGCAGGTTTAAATTATGAGCCACAATCAATGGGAGGTGGAATGTATTCTACAACTTTTTATGAGGATCATATACTTCAATATAATCCAGCAGCTCCACTGGGAATGTTGGGAATGGCTTTCCGGCAGGTAGGAGGCGAGAGCCCTAATGATATACTTACAAGTAGTACTATCGGCAACTCCTATTTCACTATGTCTCTCCTCGACTTGCGGAAGGACAATGGTGGAGGCTCTATCCGTCCTTTCATTCATTATTAAGAGATTGCAAAGCCTAAGGAATAGAACAAGGCTATTATACAAGCTATAATATTAACAAAACGCTCCGTGGGCTAAAAGGTCTCGAGCCCACGGAGCTTTCACAAACAGAGACCACCTTAATGATAATATGGCTAACAAACCAATTCAATTTTTCTTGAGAGAGCAGAAGCTAAACATCGGTAAGCAGGCTGGAAAGACTGTTATTGTTGCTCGTCCAACTGGTAGGCATCGTGTAGACTTCCGCAACTTTTGCGAACGCATTGCTAAGTCAACAACCTTTAATGCGCAGGAGGTGGCAGCCGTGCTGAATCTTGCAAGTGAAACCGCCCGTGACATCGTAGCCAATGGTGACATTGTGGAGTTTGGCGACATGGGAACGTTGACTCCCTCATTTAAGAGCAAGGCGGTAGAGAGTGTTGAGCAGTTCCGTGCACAGCAGCATATCGAGAAACCTGTTATAAAGTTCCTTGCTTCTGCGAAGTATTTTACACTGAATGATGTTACGTATGAACAAGTAGCACCAAAGGAGAAGAAAGAAAAGAAAGGAAAGAAAGAGAAAAAGCAGGCAGAGGGAACAGAGCCTTCAGGTCCTGTAACAGAAGGATGATAACGGATTTTTGAGATTCTGCTAAAACAACAAAAAAAATTGTTCGCGAAGAAATTCGAAATTCTTCGCGAACAATTTTAATTTTCTTCGCGAAGAATTTTTTGCGTTGCTTATAGGAACATCGTAACAGAAGAACAAGGCTTTAGGCAGAATGATATAAGAACACATTTCTTATGACAGGTTCTGCTTCTAGATAAACGTGCCACGGGAGCATTTTAATAGATTGATTCAGGGTATCAATCGTTCTGTAATAAGACAACTCGATTATATTAATTGTGAAATTAATGTCTTTCAAAACTAGTGTATTAATTTGGTTCTCTCGCTTCCTGTGGTACTGCCTCACCCCCAGCCCCTCTCCTACAGATAGGGGGACGCCTAACGGGGTGAGGCTTTTGTGTGAGACGGAGGAACATAGGCTTTGAAGACATAGTAACAGAAGAACAAATTGATTTAGTAACAAACAAATGATTCTAAGACACAATGACAGAAAGACATATTTTTTTAATGACATATCATCCGTCGTTGACGGATTTTGTTTCCCTTCCACATATAGTATGTTACTATCGCCTTATGTTCCCCCAACTTTGTCTTTAAAAATATGTCATTAAAAGAATATGCTCTGTCATTGTGTCTACAAAATATATGATCGTTCCTTTGCTTTCTATGTCTTAAAAAACTATGTCATTGTGATTTAGCAACAAACAAATGATTCTAAGACACAATGACGGAAAGACATATTTTTTAATGACATATCATCCGTCGTTGACGGATTTTGTTTTCTTTCCACATATAGTATGTTACTATCGCCTTATGTTCCCCCCTACTTTGTCTTTAAAAATATGTCATTAAAAGATATGTCTTTCTGTCATTGTGTCTACAAAATATATTATCGTTCCTTTGCTTTCTATGTCTTAAAAAACTATGTCATTGTGATTTAGCAACAAACAAATGATTCTAAGACACAATGACAGAAAGACATATTTTTTAATGACATATCATCCGTTATTAGAATGCCTCTCTATACTTGTTTTCTTCCTTGTCTTCGAGCATAGAAAGATAGCTGTTGTATCGACTTTCTGATATGTAATGGTCTTCAACAGCCTTGCGAATGGCACAACCAGGCTCATGTGTGTGGGTACAATTAGAGAATTTGCAGTGCTCGGAGAACTTAAATATCTCACGAAAATAGCTTGTCAATTCCTCTCGTTCTATATCAAATGTACCGAAACCCTTTATACCTGGGGTATCGATGAGATAACCTCCAACAGGCAACTCCAGCATCTCGCTGAATGTTGTTGTGTGCATACCCGTGTTGTGCGCATCGGATATGTCGGCTGTGCGAAGGTTTACGTGGGGTAGGAGAGCGTTGATGATGGTTGATTTTCCAACACCACTGTTCCCACTTAATAATGTGATTTTATTTGCTAAAAAGGGGTTCAGTTTCTCTACACTGAACTCATTGGAAGTATCGCTAGTGGCTTGTACTTCGATACATTCATAGCCTATAGTCTCATAGAGTTTCATCACAGCATGCTGATACCGCAGTTCTTCTTCAGATAGCAAATCGTGCTTGTTGAAGACCAAGGTAACAGGTACTCTGTACGCCTCGGCACCAGCTAGAAAGCGATCAATGAATGTTGTTGAAGTTTCAGGATAATTGATAGTTACCACCAAGAAAGCCTGATCAATATTGGCAGCAATGATGTGGCTCTGTTTAGAAAGATTCGGCGACTTCCTTATAATATAGTTTCTTCTATCCTCAATCTCGGTTATAAATGCCGTACCCTCTTGGTTGGGCGTGATAACAACATGGTCGCCAACAGCCACGGGGTTAGTAGAGCGAATCCCTTTTAATCGGAAGTTACCCTTAATCTTGCAGTCTATGTTCTTACCATTCTCCGCCTTTACGGTGTACCAACTGCCAGTGTTCTTTATTACTAAGCCACGCATAAATAAATAAAAGCCTCTCCCGAACCCCTCCGAAAGGAGGGGAGTTTCTGATGGAAGCTAGTTAGAATAATAATTTATTGCTTATGAGTTTCAATTATGACTTCTTGTCTCTTCTCGTATGAATGAGATAAAGGTGAGATGTATTTAACCTATAACAACCCCTCCTTTCGGAGGGGCTTGGGGAGGCAATTACACTGTCATAATCTCTTTCTGTTTCTCTGCTAGAAGTTCATCTACCTGCTTGATAAACTTGTCGTGAACCTTTTGCAAGCTGTCTTCTGCATCCTTCTCATTGTCTTCTGATAGACCATCTTTGATAGCTTTCTTCAGCTTGTCTTTGATATCAGAACGCACATTGCGAATCTCGACCTTTGCTCGTTCACCGATTTTATTGCATTGTTTCACCAAGTCTCTACGACGCTCTTCGGTTGGTTGAGGTAAGTTTAGGCGAATCATCTCACCGTTGTTCTCTGGTGTGATACCCACATCAGAATCCATGATAGCCTTCTCGATGTCCTTAATAGCTTTCTTATCCCAAGGCTTAATAGCAATGGTACGTGCATCAGGCACCATGACTGAGGCTACTTGATTCAGTGGAACCTTTGAACCATAAGAGTCAACTCGTACACCATCAAGTATGGCTACGTTTGCACGACCAGCTCGGATGCGTTGCAATTCATCGCTAAGATACATTGCTGCCATCTCCATTCTTTCGCTGGCATCATTTAATGTCTGCTTTACGTCTAACATATATCTTTAGTATTAAATATTCGATGTTACAAAAATAGGAATTAATTCGGATATGCACAAGAATTTACTTTACTTTTCCCAAAAGAGGTCTTCTATTTCCGCCATCAGTAGTTGGATGATATGTTCCAGACCGTCTTTGTCTTCTGCACTAAAGTCATCTAATCGAGTGCTATCAATGTCTAATACACCCCTAAAATGGCGTTGGGAGTCATACATGGGAACAACGATTTCGCTTCGAGAACGACTGCTACAAGCAATATGACCAGGGAATGTTTCTACGTTAGGAACGATTAGCGTGCGACCTTCCTCCCATGCCTTGCCACAAACACCCTTACCATAAGGAATCGTGTAACAGGCTACTGACCCCTGAAAAGGTCCGAGTCTCAACATATTCCCATTCTCTTGAAGGTAAAAGCCCACCCAAAAGAATCGTTCAGGAAATGCTTCATGCAATGCAGCCGAAACATTCGCAAGAATGCCAACCAGGTTTGTTTCATCCTTTATCAAGCTTGCAATCTGCGGAATTAATTGCTCGTATTGCTCTTTTCTTGTCATGCGTTCTATCGTTGATAGTTGGCTAATTGCTCTTCAACCATGTTGGTTAGTTCCACAAACTGCGGTATTGATAATTGTTCAGGGCGCTTCGTCATGATGTCTTGCTCATAGAACCCATCCGTTGGCTTACCATTATTAAATATCTGACGAAGGCTTACACGCAACATTTTCCGTCGTTGGTTAAAAACAGTCTTCACCACTCTTTTGAATAATTGTTCTTCGCAACCAATGTCTGTTACATCGTTTCTTGTCATGCGAATCACAGCACTCTTCACCTTTGGAGGAGGGTTAAATACATTCTCATCCACCGTGAACAAGTATTCCACATCGTACCATGCTTGAATCAAGACAGACAATATCCCGTAAGCCTTCGAGCCAGGTGCTGCTGCCATGCGGAGCGCAACTTCTCTTTGAATCATCCCCGTACAGCAAGGTATCAAGTCCTTATAATCAAGCATCTTGAAGAATATCTGCGATGAAATGTCATAAGGGTAATTACCTGTCAAGACGAACTGCTTACCATCAAATATCTGTGTCAAGTCCATTTGAAGGAAGTCCTCTCCAAGGATATTCTCGTGTAGTTTTGGGAAACGTTCATATAGATACGCAACACTCTCAGCATCAATTTCAACTGCTTTAACCACTCTTGGCTTCTCAACAAGGTACTGCGTGAGTACTCCCATACCTGGTCCAATCTCCAAAACAGGTATATCTGGGCATGCATCAACAGTATCTGCAATCCGTTTAGCAATGCTTAAGTCAGTTAGAAAGTGCTGACCTAAATTCTTCTTAGGCTTGACTAATTTCATGATTTTTACGTATTTGCCTACAAAGATAGGCATTTTATTTTGCTTTTAAAAGCATTTTACTTATCTTTGCTCAATATATGAATACAAAGAAACTGTTCAATAATATCATTAAGATAGTACTTCCCCTTTTGCTTGGAAGTGCCATCTTGTATTGGATGTATCGCGGTTTCGACTTCTCTAGCATTAGTCATGTTCTCTTGCACGAGATGAATTGGACGTGGATGATTATCTCTCTTCCCTTTGGTATTCTGGCGCAGGCTTTTCGTGGATGGAGGTGGAAGCAGAGTCTAGAACCTATCGGGGAACATGCCCGTTCATCGGTTTGTGTCAATTCAATCTTCCTTTCTTATGCCGTTAGTTTACTCATTCCTCGAATCGGAGAGTTTGCTCGTTGCGGTGTTCTGAATCGTTATGATAAGGTTGCTTTCCCAAAGGCTATCGGTACAGTAGTGACCGAACGGGCGGTAGATACGCTCATCGTCATTCTTATAACATCTATTGCCTTTGTTATGCAGATTGGTGTTTTCTCTAACTTCTTTTCGCGTACAGGTACTCGAATTGATGATTTCTTAGGGATGTTCTCTGCAACTGGATGGTTGGTAACAGCCATCTGTGGTATTGCTTCCCTCATCCTTTTTTATAATATTCTACGCCACCTTTCTATATATAAGAAGGTGAAAGAAATGCTAAGTGGTATTTGGCAAGGCATCAATTCATTAAGGAGAGTGAAGAATATCCCACTCTTCCTCTTCTATAGTATAGCGATATGGGGCAGTTATTTCTTGCATTATTACCTAACGTTCTATTGCTTTCCTTCAACCGCACATCTCGGTCTCTCCTGTGCTTTAGTGAGCTTTGTTGTGGGTTCAATAGCCGTTATCGTCCCAACACCGAATGGTGCCGGACCATGGCATTTTGCAGTGAAGACAATGCTAATACTTTATGGTGTTGCTGACAATCAGGCACTTTATTTTGTATTGATAGTGCATACTATCCAAACACTTTTGGTCATTCTCTTAGGCATTTATGCGTGGGTAGCATTGAACTTTACCAAACCTTATGTTTCATTGGATAGTCCTGCCAAACTCACCCGACCAATAGAAAATGTATAATATAAGCCAAACAACAATTATAGTAATAACCTTTTAATATCAACATTATGAGTGAAATCAGAAATCTTAAACCAGTAGGCTTGTGGAGAAACTTCGATGATTTAACACAGATTCCACGCCCATCTGGGTACATGGAAAAGGTGCAGAAGTTCTTATTAGACTTTGCTGCAAAGGTGGGAGTAGAGGCATTTGTCGATGCTGGTGGTAATGTAGTAATGCGTAAGGCAGCCACTGCTGGCTATGAAAATCGTAAGACAGTTCTACTCCAAGCACACATGGACATGGTTCCACAAAAGGCTCCAGATAGTAATCATAACTTTGAGACTGACCCTATCGTAACCCACATTGAGGATGGTTGGGTGTATGCAAACAACACTACATTAGGTGCTGATGACGGTATCGGAGTTGCTGCTATCATGGCAATTATGGAGGATAAGGACTTGAAACATGGTCCTATTGAAGCCATCATTACACGTGATGAAGAGACTGGAATGTTTGGTGCTAACGAGCTTCCAGAGGGTGAGTTGCATGGAGATATCCTCATGAACCTTGATTCAGAGACCTGGGGTAAGTTCGTTATAGGCTCTGCTGGCGGTGTAGACGTTACATCAACACTTGAATATAAAGAGGTTGCGAATGATCAAGAGGTTGCTGTGAAGGTTACTTTAAAGGGGCTTCGTGGTGGTCACTCTGGTCTTGAAATCAATGAAGGACGTGCCAATGCTAATAAGGAGATGGTACGTTTTGTTCGCAAAGCAATCACCGAACTCGATGCTCGGTTAGCTGGTTGGCAGGGTGGCAACATGCGTAATGCCATTCCTTTCAAGGCCGAAGTTGTTTTAGCCTTACCACAAGCTAATGTCGTTGCACTTAAGGAACTCGTTGAGAAACAGAAGTCTGCTATCAAGGACGAGTATAAGGGTATAGAGGTTGTTGATAATATAGAATTCTTCGTAGAGGACGTAGAGAAGCCTGCAGCTCTTCTACCGGTTGAGATTCAAGATAACCTCATCGACGCTATTTATGCTTGTCACAATGGTGTCTTGCGTATGATTCCTTCTTATCCAGATGTGGTAGAAACCTCTTCAAACCTCGCTATCATCAATATCGAACCAACAAAGGCTTCTATCAAGATCCTTGCTCGTTCAAGTCGTGAAGACATGAAGGAGTATATCGCAACACAATTGGAAAGCTGCTTTAATATGGCTGGTATGAAGACAGTCTTTAGTGCCCATTATGGCGGTTGGGACCCAAATCCACAGAGCGAGATCCTTAGCTTGTTGCAAAAAGTATATAAGGAACAAAATGGCGAAGAGGCAATTGTACAGGTAGATCACGCTGGTCTTGAGTGTTCAATCATACTTGGTAAGTATCCAAATATGGATGTTGTCAGTCTTGGACCAACGATTCGTAGTCCTCACACAGCTAAGGAACGCTTTGAAATCGCTACTGCTGAGCCATTCTGGAACTTGTTAGTTCAGACCTTGGAGGAGATTCCTGTAAAGTAAGATAATAGTCGTTGAGAGCTTCATCCGACCTCACTGAAAGAGGGAGAAGATGCCTCACCCCCGCCCCCTCTCCGAATGGAGAGGGGAGTGAATAGTATTGATTGCAAACAAAGGGGGCGTTTCTTCTATATGAAGAGAGCCTCTCCTTAGTAGAAAGAAACGCCCTTCTCCAATGGAGAAAGGCGTTTCTTGTTTTCTTACTTATGAGTTGTGCTTATTGAGTTAAGCAATTCTCCCCTTTATCCTAACCAACTTCCGTTAGGCACATCCCCTCCTTTGGAGGGGCTTGGGGAGGCTTTTTTTTGTAGTCAGTGGGGGATTAAAACGCCCAACCAAAGCCTAAGTAAGGGTAGAACACAGCCTTTTTAATAGCGTTCTTCTCACCTAATGTGAAGGATGGATTCACACCCACACGGAAAAGGAAGCCCTTGTTTGATACGTGACGATAGCCAATGTTACCAAAGAAATAGTATCCGAAACGATTGTGACTCGTGTTATAACCGAGGAAAGTTATCGTCTTCCCATTGATAGTTTTTTGTGTTATCAGGTGCGCCTGTTGGTCAGGAGTGAGCGTGACAGGACCTTCAAGGGTTTGAATGTCACGATCGTGAGAGTTGTAAATACCCACATTTGCACCAGCACCTACCTCTAGGTTGTTCTTTTGAGAGCCTAGGAGATAGTTTACTTCCAATGGAACTGAGTAATAACGAATACTACCATCGTTACCAAAGAAGTTGGAGTTGTTACCGAAAGCAAAGCTAACACCTGCTCTCCACCCCCATTTAGTATGGTCGTTGAAACGCTGATCATAATTGATGCCCACCATGTTTGAGGCTCCTAAAAGCTCCAAATAAACAGCTTTGTCCTTCTCAAGTCCGTCAGAATTAGGCTCTGCAGCCATCATGTTTGTTGCTAAACTTAATACAATCGAAAGTGTAAGTAATTTCTTCATAAGAATCTTCTTTATAGTTATCTTTTAGTTTTCTGGCTGCAAAGATATAATTTTTTTGATATATATATACACTTTCTCGGTTTTTTATTTGTACTTTTGCAATATACTATATACTCGTTTCAATTACTGAAGAAAGGTCTCTTAACGGGTTGAGCGAATAAACATTTAAGGTAGCAGTGGTAGGCATATTCACATCTTTATATAATGGTGTTCTCGTCTTGATAAATACATTCTTTCGCCGAGTGTGGAAGAGTGAGCAGTGTCAACGATGGTTACAACAGAAACACCTAAAGGCTTATCGCTTTGTAATGGGGCAACAGAACCTTCTTTCAACCATACGTCGTGAGGTTGTAAAAGATGGTCGTGAAGTGCTTTGGTTTCATGCTGCTTCCTATGGAGAATACAATGTTATCCGCCCTATTATCAAGACATTGAGAAACGATAACCGCCGTTGTATCGTCACGTTCTTTTCATCATCTGGTTACATAGCATTGATGAATGAGAACGAAAAGAGCCATGAGGTTGATAATATCTTTTATCTTCCTTTGGACATGAAAAGCAATGTTAGAGAATTTCTAGATATTGTGCAACCTTCGAAGGCGGTCTTTGCTATCTCTGAATATTGGATGAATTACCTGTCAGAATTGCGTTCCCGTGGGATTCCGACCTACCTTGTTTCAATGTTAGTAGCTGATAGCTCCTACCTTCTGAAGTGGTATGGCTTCCCCATCCGAAGAGCCTTTAAGACCTTTACAAAGTTCATGGTATTGGACGAACGGTCGAAGGAGAATCTTGCAAAGATTGGCTTTAATAATGCGGAAGTGATAGGCGATCCTTTGTTTGATAACGCTATTCGCATAGCCAAAGAGCCTTATCAAAACACAATAATAGAGAAGTTTTGTGCTGGCAATACGCCTGTCTTTGTGGCAGGGAGCGTGAGCGATGCTAACGATTTATCGCTTGTGTCTTCTTTAATAGAGCACGAACAAGGTGTTAAGTTCCTTGTTATTCCACATGAGATAGACGCAGTGACCCTTCGTGAAGTACAAGAAAAAATACCAGCAAAATCGTTGTTATATACGGAATGTACCGCAGATACCGACTTTACCGATGTACAAGTGTTGGTCGTTAATATCCTTGGCTCGCTCTCACGTATCTATCGTTATGGTAATTGGGCATACGTTGGAGGTGGTTTCACAGCCTATCTGCATAGTGTTATCGAACCAGCTGTTTATGGTATACCTGTGGCTTTTGGTCCAAGAATAGAACGGAAAACAACCCCGAAAGAGATGGTTCATCGAGGTATAGGAGCGATAGTCACAACGCCAGAAGGCTTGTGTCACTGGTTCAATCAGGTGAGAGAAGAAAAGGAACAGATGGAGGTGAAGAGTCGTACAACAGCTTTCATAGAAGCAAATGCCAACTTCACTCAAAAGGTTTGTGCAAACATAGAGCAATGAGAAAAGTACGTTATTATATATTCCTCGGTCTCCTCAAGTGTATAGCCTTGCTGCCCTTTTGGTGCTTGTATCGAATAAGTGATTTCATTTACTTCATCTTGAGTCGTGTTATTCATTATCGGAAACGAGTGATAACAGGTAATATCAGTAGGTCATTCCCAGAGTTAAGTCAGAGGGAAGTAGGCATTATCACCAATAAATTCTATCGTCATCTGGCAGATGTCATAGTAGAGTCTGTAAAACTCCTGCACGTTAGTGATGAAGAGATGAGGTGCCGTGTTGAGGTGAAGAATGGTGATGAGGTAGAACGTAAAGCGGCTGATGGTCGCCCTGTAATCCTATTCCTTGGGCACTATGGAAATTGGGAGTGGGCACAGGAAGTATCGTGTTATTATCGTCAACCAGCATTCACTTGTGAATTATATCGACCAGTGAAAGACAAGGTGATGGACGATCTGATGTTACGCATTCGAAGCCGTTTTAACACCACACTTGTTACACAGCAAGAAGCCATCCGATTCCTTTTAAGGAAGTATCGGAGTAATGAGCAATTCCTCGTGGGGTTCATATCTGACCAGCGTCCGAATAGTCAGAACCTTCATAACTGGACGCAGTTTCTGCATCAAGATACTGCTTATGCTGTAGGAGGAGAAGAGATAGGTAAGCATGTAAATGCCCATTACTTCTTCTTACATGTTGAGAAACCTCGACGTGGTCACTATGTTATGACATTCAAAGAGGTGTGTCCTCAGGATGATAAAACGAAGTTCCCTTATACTTTACAATACCTCCGCATGATGGAAGAAAACATCCGTAAGCAACCCGAATTATGGCTTTGGTCGCATAACAGATGGAAGTTTGACAGGGAAGGAAAAGCCATTCATTAGAAGTACTAAATAATAGATACAATGAATATCGTATGTGTAATTCCTGCGCGAGCAGAGTCTTCGCGCTTTTTTGAAAAGCCTCTTGCATTGATCTTAGGCAAGCCAATGATACGTTGGGTGTGGGAACATTGCAAGGAAGTAGAGCAGTTCAGTGAAGTGTATGTAGCAACAGATAGCGAGAAAATCAAGGCTCTCGCAGAATCGTTCGGAGCGAAAGTTGTTATGACTGCATCTGATCATGACACTGCAACAGAGCGTCTTTATGAGGTGTCAACAAAGGTTGATGCAGATCTATATGTCATGGTGAATGGTGATGAGCCATTGTTGACTAAGGACTACATCACGCAGTGTATCCCTGCAAGCATAGGTGAGGGAGAGATGTATGTGTCTAACCTTATGACCGATTTCCATAACCCTGTTGAGGTCGTTGATTCAACTAACTTGAAGATAGTAACAGGTCATAACAACCGTTGCTTATTTATCTCACGCAGTCCAATCCCATATCCAAAGGGCAATATGGATTATGTTTATCATAAGTTCGTGGGCGTAGGTGCTTTCAATCATAAAGCTTTGGAGTTCTATCATACGACCCCTCGTGGACCAATAGAGAAGATAGAAGAGAATGATTCCTTCCGCTTTATCGAGAATAATGTGCCTATTTATTACTACAACTGCCATTGTCGCTCACTCTCAGTGGACAACCACAAAGACATTGCGGGAGTTGAGGCTATTATGAAAGGAGAAATGGAATAAGAAGGAAATCACCTATGGGTAATTCAATAGGGAAGATCTTGGGCTATGTATTCGTACCTCGGATATGTTATCGTCCACGTCTCTCTTCCATCATGGCAGGACTTAGCCATGATGAAAGAGAGATTGTTATGGATCGCGTTGCCTACTATAATAAACTTCAAGAGCATACCCATATAGATGGAGCAACTACTGTTGGGCAATATAAGTTCCCGTTTAAGAAGAAGCAGTTCGGCGATAAGAAGAGTCGTCTCTCTACTTATTTCTTTGACCAGTATAGTGTCTTGAAGTATTTCCCAGCGGCATGTAGATTCAGATATGAGCATGGGGATGTTACACATGTGCCGTCTCAACCTGCGTTTGTAAAGAGCCGTCCGATAGCAGGAGACAATGTAAATGCGGTCTTGTTGAAGCTTGATCAGCATAGACACTTCCGTTTCGTGCATGACGAGAAGGCTTTTGCAGAAAAGAAGAACATGCTTGTCTCAAGGACAACATGGTGTAACGCTCGTCCTCACAGACGTAAGTTTTGCGAGATGTTTTGGGATCATCCCATGTGCAATATAGGTAAGTCTCAAGCCGAGCCAAACGAAGATTTCCCTGAAAGTATCAAAGGATTCCTAAGCATTGAGGAGCAGTTAGATTATAAGTTTGTCGCTTGCATTGAAGGAATGGATGTTGCAACGAACCTTAAGTGGGTGATGTCTTCTAATTCAATAGCCGTTTCTGCACCAATGGTTTATGAGACTTGGTACATGGAAGGAAGGCTTATTCCAGATTATCATTATATAGAGGTAAAACCTGACTACTCCGACTTGATAGAGAAAATAGAGTACTATATTGCACATCCATCAGAGGCAGAAGCCATCATAGAACATGCTCATGAATGGGTGAAGCAGTTCCAAAATCCAAGAATAGAATTGGCTACGCAGCTTGCAGTAGCACAAAAGTACTTTGACTTAACAGACCTATGATGACTAACGATAACCAGCGGCATGGACGGAAAGTGCATATTGCATTCCTTTCAAAAAACTTCCCTTGTGGTGGAGCTGAGCGTGTAACGTGTGATGTGGGCAACTGGTTATGTTCCCACGGATTCGCTGTTACGGTCTTTGTTATGAACCATTTGCAAGAGAACTATCCGAAGGGTTTCCAGCGATTGTTCGATGTGAAACCTCTTCCTAAGGGTAATATCCTATGGTCACCACGTGTTGCCAAGGCTATTCGTGATGCCGTATTAAGGGAGAAGGTGGATATTCTTGTGACTTATCAGAAGCAACGCTATGCAGCTTGGTTGAAGGCAAAGACAGGTGTAAAGATGGTCTTTGTCCTCCACAATCCACCGTTCCATGAACTGTTGGGGCTTACCGTAGCTATTGGTGAAGCACATCCTTTTAAAAGGAGTCTGTTACAGGTATGGAAGAAGGTAATAGATATGGATTATTACAGAAAGTACCAGAAAGTATATCACTGGGCGGATGCTTATGGTGTACTTTGTCAGTCTTTTAAAGAGCGATTGACGGAGAACTTGAATCTACCAGCCGATAATAAGGTATGTGTCTTACCCAATTCTGTACCCTTACCAACTGATGTTAACTTGGGTAAAGAGAAGATCATCCTTTATTTGGGACGCTTTGCTCATATACAGAAGCGTGTTGATCGCTTGTTACGAATATGGAAGATCGTACAGCCGCAACTACCTGATTGGAAGTTGGAGATTGTTGGCGGAGGTGTAGAAGACGCATCACTAAGGGCAATGGCAACAACGCTTGAACTGAAGAATATAGCTTTCGAAGGACCGACCAATCAGGCAAAGATGTATTATGACAAGGCTTCCATCTTGTGTATGACATCGTCTTATGAAGGTTGGCCATTGGTCTTAGCTGAAGCACAAGCTAATGGCGTTGTCCCTATTCTGTATAATAGTTTCACAGCAGTTACAGCTGTTGTCTCAAGCAAAGAGGAAGGTGTTCTGATAGAGCCATTCGATGAAGAAGCATACGCCAAAGCGTTAGTTGCACTTGCCAAAGACGATGAACGCAGGAAGAGAATGCAGCTACGAGTGATTGAGAAAGCAAAGACATACAGTATTGATAATACAGGGGCTGCATGGCTCCAAATGGTTAGGAGGATACTAAATGAAGATAGGGGTTGATGCAAGGAAGATATTACGTAATGCCACGGGATTAGGCAATTACGGTCGGACATTGGTGTGTAATATGTCAGAGTTGATAGCTGACAACGATCGTCTCTTGCTGTTTTCTCCAGATGAGGGGAAGCCTGCTTTGAAAGCTATCTCTATACCTCAAAAAGGTGAGTTGGTGGTTCCTACAAACTCATCCATCCCTTTATATAAAAGGTGGTGGCAGTTGAAAGGAATGGTAAAAGACATTCGTAAGCATGAAGTGAATGTCTTTCATGGACTCAATGCAGAGTTACCAAAGGGTATTAGTAAGGTTGTTCCTGCCATTCTTACAGTTCATGACCTTATCTTTCTGCACCATCCCGAATGGTACAAACCCATTGATAGATGGCTTTACACCCGTCGTTTCTATAACGCCATCAATGAGGCAACACACATCATAGCCATCTCTGAATGTACAAAACGAGATATTATAGAGTATGGGAAGGTGTCCGAAGAGAAAATATCGGTAATCTATCAGAGTTGTAGTACACGTTTTGCAGCTCCTGTAGATGTGTCTTTAAAGCATAAGGTAAGGGAGAAGTATCACCTTACAAACGACTTCATCCTCTTTGTTGGTACGATAGAAGAGCGCAAAAACGCCCTTGAGATAGTGGAAGCCTTACCTTATTTGGAAGGTGTTGATGCGGTTATCGTGGGTAGAAGAACCCCTTATGCCGATCGAATAGAGGCGAAAGCTATGGAACTTGGAGTCGCTGGTAGGGTTCATCTCCTATCTGGTATTGATGATGAAACATTGCATGCTCTATACCATTCGGCAGCTGTCTTTGGTTATCCGAGCCGTTATGAAGGGTTCGGAATACCCATCATTGAGGCAATGGAAGCTAGTCTCCCTGTTGTCGCAGCGACGGGAAGTTGTTTGGAAGAAGCTGGTGGTAAGGGTAGTCTATACGTGAGTCCAGATGATCCGAAGGCGTTTGCTGAGGCTATAAAGCACATGTTGCCGGGTGGTAACCGGCGTGAGCAGGCTATCTGTGAAGGCTTGGAATACGTCAAGAAGTTCGATGGTAAGAAAGTTGCCCAGCAGGTGATTGACATATATAATAGGTATGGCAAATAAAGAAAACAAGCGTATCCTTGTCATAAGACTATCAGCATTGGGGGATGTTGCAATGACTATCCCTGCTATCTATAGTGTGGCTAAAACCTATCCACAGCACCGTTTCTATGTGTTGACGATGGCTTTTTGTGCCAAGCTCTTCATCCATGTTCCAGAGAATATAACACTGTGTCCTGTGAAGGACAGAAAGGCTGTCTTAGAGCCAATTAAGGGCTTGAAGTTTGACGCTGTAGCCGATTTACACAACGTGATGCGCTCTTGGAAGATTGATTTACGCTATCTTTTGCGAGGCGTGCGAGTGGCAATGCTTGACAAGAAACGTAGTGAACGACATGCAATAACACATCAACATAAGTACACGGAGAGAAAGTTTACAGCACGATACTTCGATGTTTTTAGACGATTAGGGCTACCTTGTGAACCCCAGTTCGATGGTTTGTTCGATAAGAAACCAACCCTACCTCTACAATTAACAAAGCCGGAGAACGAACATTGGATAGGTATTGCACCTTTTGCAAGATATAAGAATAAGACCTATCCAGCCAGTCAGATGCAAGAAGTTATTGCCTTGTTGAATCAGACGGAGAACGTGAGAGTGTTCTTATTCGGCGGTAGGGGAGAAGAAAAAGCAACTTTAGAGTTATGGGCAAAAGAGTTGGTTAACGTCAGATGTATCGCTGGTTCATTGCAATTACACGAGGAATTGGCACTGATGGCATGGCTTGATGTTGTGGTGTCTATGGACTCTGCCAATATGCACTTAGCCTCTCTTGCAGGCGTGCGTGTCGTGAGTATATGGGGTGGAACAGCTCCCGCTTGTGGCTTCTTAGGCTGGCAGCAGCAAGAAGGTGACGCTTTGTTGACACATTGTGATTGCCAACCTTGTACGATAGCGGGAGCAGATGAGTGTGCAAAAGGTGATTACCATTGCATGACGACATTAACCCCATCGCAAGTTGTAGATAAGTTGACGAATGTGATAAGGACGAACGATAAGAAGTGATATAACGTATAGATAAAGATAAGAACATCTATTAGATAGACTGAAAAATTTGATTATGAAGAAAGATCTTTCAATATTATTGTGGCTGTTTATAGCCTTTACTTTGTTTTTCTTAGGTATTCAGAAGCCGTTATTCCTCATTTATAACCATGGCTTCGGAAAGTTATCACCATCGTTCCATGATATTTGGGAGATATATGTCCACGGCTTCTCCATTGATATGGCAACGGTAGGTTATATGATGGCAATACCCCTCTTGCTCTTTGGAATCAAGTGGGCATGGGCGAAGTTCCCTATTAAGAAGAGTTTAAACATCTATCTCGTCATTATCTCCATATTACTGACATTGGGAGCGTTAGCCGATGCTTCGTTGTATGAGTTTTGGGAGTTTAAGCTCGATCGGATGGCGTTCTTTTATCTTAATGACCCAAAGGATGCCTTTGCAAGTGTGTCAGTAGGTTATCTGCTTGTGCGTCTACTCGGTTGGATTGTACTATCTGCTATCTCATACGCCCTACTTGCATGGCCTTTATGGAAAGTACAATTAGGAAAGATAAAGACAAATCCATGGTTGCGTGGTGTCCTCTTTGTTGTGATAGGAGGAGCCTTGTTTGCTATGATTCGTGGTTTAAGAATATGGCCAAATACGCCAGGTCGTGCGTTTTATAGCAATGTCACATTCTATAATCATGCAGCTTTGAATCCAATCTTCAACCTTATGTACAGTCTTCAGAAGGAGGAGGACGACTACAAGGAATTTGATGCTTTCGATGAGAAAACGCGAGCTAAGCTATATGAGGGTCTATTTCCAACAAAGGCCGATAGTACGGAGAAGCTTATCAAAACATCACGTCCTAATGTGTTAGTAGTGGTTCTTGAGGGCTTTGGCTCATGTTTCATCGAAGGCTTAGGAGGTATGAAAGATGTTGGGGTAAACATCAATCGCCTCTTACCAGAGAGTGTTGTCTTTGATAGTTGTTATTGTGGTAGCTTCCGAACAGACCGTGGTATTGTGTGTGCAGTGAGTGGTTATCTGGGGCAACCAACGACAAGTATCATGCGTTTTACACATAAGATCAAGCATTTGCCAGGCTTACCAAAGACCCTGAAGAAGTATGGCTATCAGACACAAGCACTCTATGGAGGTGACGTGTCATTCTTTAATATGTCTGAATACTTCCTTGATTCGGGGCATGACAAGCTAGTGACAGAGGATGACTTCCCCGCTTCTGACAGAACAACTAAGTGGGGAGTACCAGACCATGTAACCTTTAACTGGTTGTATAATGACATTGTTCGTCGTGATAAGGAGAAGTCTGGTCCATGGTACACTACCTTCTTAACTATCAGTTCTCACAACCCGTTTGATGTGCCTTATCACCGTTTGAAGGATAAGAAATACAATGCTTTCGCATATACGGATCAGTGCTTTGGAACATTCATAGATAAGTTGAAGAAGACTCCAGCATGGAAGAATCTACTCATCGTAGTGGTTGCTGATCATGGATTTAACTGGCGTGAGATAGCTTCACCGAAGTTCCCTTACATTCCATTCTTGATGATGGGCGGTGCTATAAAGCATCCTCAGCGTATCCATAAACTGATAAGTCAGACCGACCTTCCTGCTACTGTCTTAGGTCAAATGGGTATTCCTCATGAAGACTTCACCTTTAGTCGTGATGTAATGGGTAATACTTATCGTTATCCGTTTGGCTTCAATACCTTTAATAATGGCTTCAATTTCTGTGATTCAACAGGCTGTACTGTCTATGACAACGTAAGTAAACGAGCTATTTATGGGAATGACAAGCGACGCATAAACATAGGTAAAGCCATTTTGCAGACCCTGTATCACGATATGGCAAAGCGTTAATAGCAATACAGAATCATGTTATGAATCTCATACGAAAGATTAGAAATTACATCTCTTCATGCCGTTGGGTAGTGCCAATCACTACTCAATGGCCTTTATTTATCAGTTATATCGTATTGATAGGATGGAGTTCTATAACTCAGAATATCTATGCGCGTGCTTTCGTAATCTACTTGCATGCTTATATCGCAACTGCTATCGTCACATGGAGTAAACGCTCGTGGGTGAAAGTGCTGATCTATGTTTTAGCCTTCATCTTATTCTTTATTAATGCCTCATTGAAGGTTAACTATGACTTAGAAATATCCCCCAGCGTATTGATGCTACTAGCTGAGACGAATGCAGAAGAGAGCTCGGAGTTCTTACATTCATTGCTGCACACGAGTACAGCATGGGTTATTCCAGCATTGACAGTGGTCTTTGTTGTACTTGTTGTAATAGCTGAGAAGAAGAGGTCGAAAGGTACATTATATTTAGAAAGAAAACGTCTTTTCCGTATATTGTCAGTGTTTTCTGGGATAATGCTTACTGTTGGTGTGATTGGTTCCTATTGTTATATAGGTCTCTTCCAGTGCAAGAATCCAGATGACGTCTCTGTTTGGAATCTACACATGAGTTACCCCAGCGATGCGCTGACAAGGGTGGTTGTGGCTCTTTATGATTCACATCTGGCTAAGAAAGAAATGGAAGGAACAGCACTATTAGCGGAGAATGTGAAGTCAACAAAGAGTGATGTTGAAGCAAAGGATTCGTTGAATATCGTCTTTGTGATCGGTGAATCGTATATAAAAGATCATGCTTCTGTGTATGGATATGGACTTAATACTACTCCTTTCTTATTACATGAGAAGAAAGCGGGACGGTTAGTTGCATTCACAAATGCCGTCTCTCCATATAATTTTACAACCAAGGTAATGCGCAATCTGATAAGTACAAATAGTCTTGAAGATGGTGTTCGATGGAGCGAACGCCCACCATTAACAGCCGTATTCAAGCGAGCCGGCTATTTTGTCAGTATGTATGATAATCAAAGAACCTTTGCTTTTGGAGCAACATTCACCTTTGCTTTGAACAGTTATCTTTATGCACCACGTGTCTTGAAAGTATGCTATGATAGGACAAACAATAATTCTTTTGAGTATGATGGACAATTAGTTGATAGATATAAACGTGATTTTCAGGAGCAACATAACCATGCTCTGACTATCTTCCATCTCATGGGACAGCATATAGAAGCTGTTAAGCGTTATCCTGCTGATAGGCAATTTAACCATTTCTCTGCTGATAGTATTAGGCGGAAGGAACCATGGATGACAGAGGAGATGAGGAAGAGTATTGCTGAATATGATAATGCTACATTATATAACGACTATGTGATGAAGCAGATAATCAGTCTATATGCTCATAGAAATGCAGTGGTGATTTATGTTTCTGATCATGGTGAAGAAGTCTATGATTATAGGGCTAGTGCTGGGCGAAAGGGCAGTGATGACTTGAAAAATATGCTTTATTACCAGTATAGTGTACCTATGATTGCTTGGTTCTCTGATGTTTTTAAGAAGAAATACCCTAACAAGGTGCAGCAAATAAAAGCATCGATTTCTAAACCTTTTATGACCGATGATATCTGTCAAATGCTCTTTGACCTTGGAGGTTTAACCTCTTCTCCATATTATTCTGCTAAGCACGACATCTTGAGTAAGGATTATGTTTGTGGGAAGCGCATAGTCAATGATAAGTATAATTACGATAACATTGTGCGACCGTAATCTTTCATAGGTAAAGGGTACATGGTCTTTAAGAAGAGAGATGGGGCTTCGCACAATATGGGCAAGGTTCCATCTCTTTTTGTTTTCACCTTCCCCACGCATCTATAATCATTGGTGATATAGGCTTGCTATAGAACTTGTCAAGCGGATATAAGTAAGGTGAAGAGTAGACAAAAGTCTTAACAAAATGAGTACTAATTTGATTTATGCCTCGCATATGTCCTTCCGTCAATTCATATAATGTATTTCTTAAATTGCTTCTTTTCGATAAAAAAGTCTAGAGAAGTTTTGTTGTTTAAATAAAAAACACTACCTTTGCACTCGCAATTCAGTAATGAGTTAGCTATTAATGGGATATGGTGTAATGGTAACACTACAGATTCTGGTCCTGTCATTCCTGGTTCGAATCCGGGTATCCCAACGCTTAGAGAGATAGAGTCATCTATCTCTTTTTTGTTTTTGTGTATTTCCTTCTTTCATTATATACGTTAGTTTGCAGTTAGAGATAGACTATTCCTACTCTTTTATAATCATAGGCTTGGCACATAAACATGATTGTTTTTAGTCTTGAAGAATGTATTTTTCGGTAAAGCTTATAAAAGGAAATCAGCAACTTAGATGTTAGTTCTAAGTTGCTGATTGGTTGTTGTGGACCAGCCTGGGCTTGAACCAGGGACCTCCAGATTATGAGTCTGTTGCTCTAACCAACTGAGCTACAAGTCCGAGATGTGGTTGATACGGATGCAAAGGTAATGAAATAAATGGAAATAGGAGAATGGAGAAGAAAGAAAATGACAGTTTTAACACATTTTGAGAAGTAGTGAAGTGCGTTTGTGGTGGTTTCTAAGTAACTTTGCAAGGGACTTTGATTCACTTGAGAACATAACCTGTTGTCTTAATTGGTGGTTTCTAAGTAACTTTGCAAGGAGCTTTGCTAGGGAGAGTGAGGAGCTTTGCTAAGGAGAGTGAGGGGCTTTGTCAAGGAGTGTAAAGAGTGAAAGGAGCGAAAGAGGGTTAAGACAATAGCGCTGTTGAGGAGGATAGTTTGAAGAGATGGAAGAGGGGAGAAGGAGGACAGATAACTGTTGGAAGGATGGTAAATAGTGTATAAAGAATTTGGAAACGATATATATAAAGCAAGGAGAGAAGGTTGAGATAGGAGAGCTGGTAGCTACTATCGGCTTCTTTGATGGTGTGCATCGTGGGCATCAGTATCTGATAAAGAATGTGGTTGATGAGGCGCATCGGGTAGGGATGGTGTCGGCTGTGATAACATTTGATGAGCATCCTCGGCAAGTGTTGAAAGCGTCATTAGGGAAAGAAGACGATGTGAATAGCCGACCAGAATTGCTATCATCGCTTGATGAGAAACTGCTGTTATTATCAAAGACAGGCATTGATAAAGTCATCGTGTTACACTTTGATGTCGCATTGGCAGACTTATCTGCACGCGAGTTTATGGAGGACGTCTTACGCAATCAACTGAATGTACGGAAGCTGCTCATAGGTTACGACAATCGTTTCGGGCATAATCGTTCGGAGGGATTCGATGATTATAAGCGATACGGCGAGCAGTTAGGAATAGAGGTCATACACAATAATGCCTACCTTCCCGATGGTGAGAAGATTAGTTCGTCACAGATAAGGACGTATATAAAAGAAGGTGATATCGTGCGCGCCAATCACTGTTTAGGTTACGATTACACCATCTCTAGCAAGATTGTGAGCGGCTTTCAGAATGGTCACAAGTTAGGTTTTCCCACTGCCAACCTTGATATCAACGCTTGCCAACAGCTCCTACCTATGCGTGGCGTATATGCTGTCATGGTTCAATTAGACCACTCCCTCGTATGGAAGCGTGGAATGATGAATATCGGTAAACGCCCCACATTCAATGGAACGAAAGAAACTTTAGAAGTAAACATCTTCAATTTCGAGGGCAATCTCTATGGGCAAGATGTCTCTATCCGATTCATCAGTAAGATACGAGATGAGCGTAAGTTCGATTCTCTTGAAGCCCTATCCCAACAGCTCGAACAAGACAAACATACCATCAACGCACTCTTCGATAGGCGTCATCCGATGGTTGATAACATAGTAGAACAATAATAAACAAGGAAGAATATGAAGTCAAGAGAATTATGGACAGCCGTTCTTTATACTATATTATTCGTAGCACTCTTCATCGTGTTGAAAGTTATTGCATTAGTAATTACCAATCTTATAGTCTCATTCATTCATGGAACTCCCTTCTTAACCACGATGAATGGTGTCAAAGATGGTACTTCGATAGCTCTCTCTGCAGTGATTAGTAGTTTGTTAACCCTCCTCCTTTTCACTCGTACAAAGTGGGCACCAGTATCTAACATCTATCTCAAGTCACGTCCGTGGGGTGTTCTCCTATGGGCAGCTTTGCTCGCTTTAGGTTCTATTCTCCCGATGGAGTTTATTGCAGAGAAGATTAACCTCACCATGCCCGAACAAACGGAAGCAATGTTCCAAAGCATTATGAAGACATCATGGGGATATATCGCCTTAGGTATCATGGCACCATTGGCAGAGGAGGTAGTCTTTCGCGGTGGTGTACTCCGTGTACTCCTGAATGCAACGGGCAGTAAGAGTCACTGGATAGCTATCATCCTCTCGGCTCTCGTCTTTGGTTTTATCCACTTCAACCTGGCGCAGGGCGTCCACGCCTTCTTGCTCGGTTTGGTACTTGGATGGATGTATTATCGCACAAAGAGTATTCTGCCAGGGCTTATGTTGCATTGGATGAACAACACAGTAGCCTATGTGATGTTCCATTTAATGCCACAGATGAGCGACGGAAAGCTCATTGACTTCTTCCATGGAAGTGAGCGAATGATGTATGGCGGACTATTTTTTTCGCTTTGCATACTCATCCCGTCCATCTTTCAATTAGCCCTTCGGATGAAGAAAGCATAACGACGAACCTTCTTATTCAACAATGATAAGGGTGCATCAAATGTCCGTTAGGATTATTGATGCACCCCTTTTTTAGTCCTGTTACCTATGACCTCTTTCTGTCTCAAGCCTTGATACACACAGTCTCAGCCCTTGATACACACAGTCTCAGCCCATGATACACACCGTCTCAAGCCATGAGACGCACAGTTTCAATACATGGAACGCAGGGTTTCAATATATGGAACGCACAGTCCTAGTCTTTGGTAATCCTGCTGAGACTTACATATTGTCACACTCTTCGCCCTCATGTACAGGGATCTTAGCGTCCTTTGTAGTCTTCACAGCCTTATAACCGAACTTCTCGAAAGCCTTTTGCAACTTCGCTTCATCCGTCTTCTTGGCATCATAAGTGATATAAACTTTCTGCTCTTCAGTGCTTGTCTTGATGTCTTTCACACCTTTTTCAAAACGGAGATTCCCCTTTACTTTGTTCTCACAGTTGGCGCAGTGCATTTGAGGAGTCGTAGTGAAAATAACAGTCTTGAGCTCTTTTGCTGATGCAATCATGGCTACCATGAGAAGCACCAAAGTGATGATTGACTTTTTCATAATCCTATATTTTATATTTAGTAATTGATATGTTTGAATCTTATTGTAGTCGCTTTCCTAGGTTAAGACGTAAGCCCACGTATGCCATCGCACCTTGGATAGGACCATAGACCATCGTTGGTTCGAAGGTGCTCGACCATGGATTGTCATATCCGATGATAGGGTTCTTCTGCTTGAAGTTGGTTAGGTTTTCGCCACCAACATAGACCGAGAAGTGGCGGAAGTGGCGTGTTATCTGTGCATTCACTTGCCCGTAAGCCTTGTAGGTGCGCTCCCATGATAGGTTGCCTGTCACTGGTGAGGTGTAAGGTTCGGGCATTCGTCCACCGCCATTGATTGCTAATGTAGCATCGAACTGCCACAAACCTAGGGGCGTCTTATAGCTTGCGGTGAGCAAAGCCTTGTATCTGCTTTGCAGCGGTTTCCACATCTGTCGATTGTTGTAAGTCGCTTTGACGAGGTTATAACGATAAGCGGCTGTGAGGTCGAGCCCTTTGAATAACTCATAAGAGGCATCCACCTGGAAGGTGTGTGAGAAACTTTTGCCATTGAGATTGGTGATGTGCAGTTCCTGTGGGTTGGTATCGTAATCAACAAGCGTTTGTGAGATGAAGTGCGTGTAATAATATTCCGTATTCAACTTGAGTAACTTGTTGTTGATAGGGAAGGTGAAGCTTAGGCTTGCCCCATAGTTCCATGCAGCCTCCTGCTTGAGGTTGTCTATGATAAGGCGGCGTCCTGATGCCATGAGGAAATTGTTTTCAGCCAAAGCGTGAGGGCTTCGATAGCCCTTACCAGCCGATAGACGCATTGTAAGGAAGCTCGCTGGAACCCACTTCAGATGGAATCTTGGTGTGAAGAAGGTGCCATATATATTACTATGGTCAATGCGTAAGCCCGCCATAGCGATGAGTTTACCATTCAAGTTATAGGTGTATTGCGCATAAGCACCAGGTGTTGTCTCACTCTCAATGCCCCTCGTCATAGGATAGAGGTTACCATAGTCAGATGGGTTATAGCCTGTTGGGAGCGTCAGTCGCTGGTGCAGATAGTCGTGATTGAGGCTCAATCCAGCCGATAGATTATGCTCTGGTGTGAAGTTCGTCTCGAATATCAATGAGGCATAAGCATTCTTCTCGTTGACGAAGTATTGCTTAATACCATATTGCGCATCCTGCTTGTGCATGGAAACATTACCCATTAAGGCGATGTTCGTGCCGTGCTCAGGATTGAGAATGAGAGCGTGCTTCATGTAAGCCTCATAGCGGTCAGTTGCTATGTTGATGCGATAAGGTGTAGTCATAGCTGGCATTAAGGATGCGTGATGACTAACCTGTCCGCTCATTCTGTCCTCTTTTAATAGTGACAAACCAGCGTGGAGCATGTAGTTGCCCGTCTTCCAGTACCATCGGTTCTGTAGGTTATATTGTCTCACTTGAGGGTCGTCTTGGAATCCATCCCCATTACCATCATGCCTACTCCAATTATTCTCGAAGTGTGCAAGAAGTTCCGTACTAAGGTTCTTGTTACCATTGATATGAATGTTACCATCCGCATTGGCTTCGAACTTCCCCATAGTACTTCCATATAAATTAACGCTCATGCCCGTCTCATCCTCTGGTTTGACGTATTCAACGTTAATCTGTCCAGTCATGGCTTCATAGCCGTTCTTCACCGAAGAGTTACCCTTGCTCACCTGCATACTCTTCATCCAGTTGCCTGGAACATAGCCCAATCCGTAAGGTAAGGCAGCACCGCGAAAGTTAGGGAGGTTCTCTGTTAGCATTTGAACATAGGTGCCACTCAATCCGAGTAACTTCACTTGTTTTGCTCCAGTAGTGGCATCCGAGTAGTTGACATCTACTGAAGGGTTATTGACGAAACTCTCTCCAAGGTTGCAGCATGCAGCTTTGAAGAGTTCATCACGTAGAATATCCTTTCCGTTGATAGCGCCAGCCAATGTGCGCACAGTCGCTGCCCTTGCTGTTACCGTCACGTTTGAAAGCGTTTGTTCTTTCAGTGTTGCAGTTGTGTCGATAGGGGTTGTTGTTGTGGAATCAATGGCTGTCTGTTGTGCGAAAGCCGTTGGAGTAAAGAGCAGCGCAAGCCCTGCAAGTTGTATTTTCTTATTCATATAAAGTCTTTAAAATGATAGTTTAAAATGAATCGTATGGCATTCTGTGTTGTCTGATGAGCCATACAATAATCTTTCGAGCCAACGAGAGGAACGTAGACGCATGATGGATAACCCCATCAAGACATCCTCTTGATTCCTAATAGTGCCTCGTTAAAGCTCTGATACGCCGAGTGCGTCCCTTATTGAAAGGGATTCAGAGAGACTTTATATCAAATAAGAAGTGTGGTAAGAAAGCGTAGATATTGCCTAGGCGGACTATGCCAAAGCAATGACAGCACTTTCTTTGGGGCCTTTGTCAATGTGGGCAAAGGCAATAACGAGCAACTTGTAACTAGTTGCGGGAGTAGAGATATTTGGATAGGATGCACCTTCTGTATAGAAGATTGTGCAGTATTTGTGGCAGACAAGCTCTTTACTTGCAGTTTCATGCAGTGCTTGTTAGCCTCTTTCTTGCAATGTCCATCCCTCATGTTATCGGCTACAGACACATTACCAGTATGCTCACAAACCATTGTCAGCACACCAGAACCAATCCAAACAATCATCAGTGATAGTAGGAGGGAAAGTGTTATATTTACCGATTTTCTCATCTTTTGCGGGGCAAAGTTAGGTATTTATTAGTAACTTTGCAACGTTTTTAAAGGTTATTTAGATGTTTCGTTCGTTCTTTAACAGGAATTTTTACAAGGGTGTAAGCCTTATTCTCGTAGCTTCCCTATTGTCATCTATTGCCAGGCGTAACCTCTCGTTGACAAGAAGACATATACAAAGATGTGCCGTAGATGTGACTGAAAAGTCTTATTATCAGTTGGACGTTGATGGTAAACCAGCAGCTTATTTCTCCAATTATACCGACTCCACCTTTGTAGATGGTAGTCTGCCAGGTGACTCTATACGCTCACGTATGTCCGTAACAGAGGGCTATTGGGTGAATAAACTCCCCATTTTGCCTTCTAGCTTTGGGCGTATAGCTGTGATAAGGCGTCATTATCCTTCCACAATTATCAATCTGAAGGATCAGAAGTTGCGTCAGGTATTGATGTACGCATTGATGAAGATGGATATAAAGTTAGTGGGTTTACAGTCCAAGCGCAATGAAACTGCCTATTATTTGCGTGTTCATAGTGTGCAAGACTATGGTTATAACAAGATTGCCGATTATCATACAGCGGTGGTTCATCAGATAGATTCATTGCAAAGGATTATACACGTTTTGCAAGATATAAAACCTACTGCACGTCTTCGAATCCGTCAAGTGAATCAATACACAGCACGTGTATGGTATAAGCCAGGCGAGATAATGGTTTGTAATCGCTTGAATGATGAGTCAAACCGATGGGCTCTTTGCTTGCAGACATCCGATTGTATGACTCCTTGGATGATCTCTTCACGCTTCGGCAGAGAGCGAGGAATGCAAGAGAGTTTGCGTAACTTCAAGGCTTATTCGCATCCTGTTCTTGGCTTTCCAGCAGGAGCTTTGATTGATTCTGCGGGTTATTACGTTGGCGAGCAACGAGGAGGAAAGGCTGAGGGGTATGGTCAGTATTATGGTAATGATGGTAGTTTCTATGATGGGCATTGGCAGGATGGCAAGCGAAATGGCTTTGGTATCAATGTTGCGCCACATGACTTTCTGAAGGTAGGGGAGTGGAAGAACAACGTATTTAAGGGCGAACGCCTCACTTACAACGCTGACCGTATCTATGGCATAGACCTTTCTAAACATCAACATGAGAAGGGGGAGCAGCGTTACAGCATAGCTTGGAGCAAGTTAAGAATCACCCATCTCGGTACATTAAGTAGTAAGAAGGTGGAAGGTATAGTTGACTATCCTGTCTCATTCGCCTATGTTAAGGCTACAGAAGGGCGCACCTTGCTCAACAACTATTATTATTCTGATTACTTGGCAGCCCGTCAGCATGGAATTAGAGTGGGCTCTTACCACTTCTTCTCAACCTTGTCTTCGGGCTATATGCAGGCTAACTTCTTCTTAAAGAAAGCTCGATTCAGAAAAGGCGACCTACCACCTGTGCTCGACGTAGAGCCTACTGATGCACAAATCCATGCTATGGGAGGTGCTGAAGTGCTGTTCAAACAAGTGAGGATATGGATGTCTATGGTATTTAAACATACGAGTCATCGCCCTATACTCTATATCAGTCAGTCGTTTGCCAATCGTTATATGCCCTTAGCCCCCGACCTTGGTGATAACTATCTCGTGTGGATTGCGCGTTATGGAGAGTATAAACCTAACTTCAAACTAGCTTACTGGCAGCTTAGTCCTGATGGAAAGGTGCGTGGTATTCATGGTGATGTTGATATCAACGTGTTTAATGGGTATAGCAATCAATACGAAGACTTCTTAAAGAGACATTGCTTTTGAATGTCGCTTTAAGAAGTTATAAATAATTGTGTGACACGATTAAAATGCGCCTTAGAGAGTAATCTCTCCAGAGCCAAAGCAGCGGTAGTGCTGCTCATCATATATGACACAGAACTGTCCGGGGGCAACTCCATGAATACTCTCTGTAGAATGGATGAGGCACTTCCCATCGCTTAGTTGCTCTACGGTAGCCGTGTGATACTCCGGTGTATGGCGTATCTTGAAAGTCACCTTAGCAGGTAGTTCTGTGATACCTTCGGTTAAGAAGTGGAAATCATGCAGTGGGAAGTCCTTCTTATAAGCTGTTGCTGGATCATAACCATGGCTTACATAGAGAATATTCTGCGCCACATCCTTCTTAACAACGAACCAAGGACCACCTCCAAGACCCAATCCTTTGCGTTGTCCGATGGTGTGGAACCATAGTCCACGGTGCTCACCAATCTTCTTACCGGTCCCTAATTCGATGATGTCCCCCATCTGTTCCCCCAGATAACGACGTACATACTCATTGTAATCAATGTTACCAAGGAAGCAGATACCCTGTGAGTCCTTCCTACGAGCATTGATTAAGTGTTCCTGTTCGGCAATCTCTCTCACCTCATTCTTCGCATAATGCCCTATAGGGAATATCGCTTTCTTTAGTTGCCAATCGTATATTTGAGCTAAGAAGTCGGTCTGATCTTTTACAGGGTCAGGACTTGTTGTAAGCCATTTATGCCCATCAATCCATTCAGTCTGCGCATAATGCCCCGTTGCAATTAGGTTATAATCATGTCCCATCTTCGCATCGAAGGCACCAAACTTTATGAGTCTGTTGCACATCACATCAGGGTTTGGAGTGAAACCAGCCTTTACCTTTTCCATAGTATAGCTCGTTACCTGATCCCAATACTCCTTATGACAATCGATGACCTGCAACTTGCAGCCATAACGATGCGCCACGGCAGTAGCCATCTCTAAGTCTTCTTCAGAGTTACAATCCCATTCCTCCTTCTCTTCTGGTCCTATCTTAATATAGAAACAATCGGGGTGTAAGCCCAGTCGAGCAAACTCATACACGACGACCGAGCTATCTACACCGCCAGAGAGAAGCACAGCAATGCGTTTATCTTTTATCTCCTGAATATCCATTCTATGATCCTTTCCTATCTAAAATACCATCAGGCTTGTACCTGT
Source organism: Prevotella sp. 20925_1_30 (assembly GCF_041433025.1). Taxonomy (NCBI): domain Bacteria; kingdom Pseudomonadati; phylum Bacteroidota; class Bacteroidia; order Bacteroidales; family Prevotellaceae; genus Prevotella; species Prevotella sp. 20925_1_30. The sequence continues at coordinate 82,977 of NZ_JAPWAR010000006.1, forward strand.
TCTTCGGTTATCTTCTTGCGATGTGATACTTTCATGCGATCAAAACCGACACCATATACACCATTAACAGCTCCTTGCGAAACGAATGCGTTAGGGTCTATTTCATCAATGAGTTGGTAGATGGCACGTGCTTCCGAACGCCTTGCTATGACGAAGAGCATCTTCAAGTCCTTACCCGTATAGAACCCTTGTGCATTGATGATGGTACATCCGCGTGGCACATCGTTATTGATGGCTGTGCCGATCTCTGCCCAATGCTCCGATATAACAAAGAACTGAACGGAACCTCGCATACCATTAATCAAGTAATCAACAACGTATGTCATGACAAAGAGAACGATGTATCCATAGATCACTTTCTCCCAATTATTCAATACGAGATAACTTGAGCTAATAATGCAAAGGTCGCATGCCAAGATAACACGACCTAGTGAGATGTCACGATACTTATGTATCATTGCAGCCACAACATCCGATCCACCAGAGCTTGCATTGTACTGTAATGCGATGGCAACACCAGCTCCTAATAGTACACCTCCTACTACACAGGCTAGGAAAGGTTGGTCGGCAAAGAGTGCATGACCCGCAAACACCTGTCTAAAGAACGATGTAAAGATGGCGAAAGTGATCACTGCAAAGATAGTTCTAATGCAGAACTTCCATCCAAGAATCCTCAAAGCAACGAAGAGAAGAATACCATTAATTGCCAAGTAGGTATATTGAACGGGTATGTCTAGACCCCATTGGATAACAGATGCAATACCCGCAATACCACCAATTGTAATCTTGTGAGGTAAGAGGAAGGCGCACCAACCAAAACTACCAAGCAACATTGCAAAAGCAATCACTAAGAACTCCCATACGTCTCTTAGCTTGTTTTTTCTTTTTCTGACCATGTGTTTATCGATAAATAGTATTTTGCAAAGATAGTGAAAATATAATGAAAATCAAGTCACTGGATGTTTTTTTCATATTTATGAGAAGTTCTTTCTCTTGTAAGAGGATCTTTTCTCCAGTCAAAGTAACGCCCTTTTCACTATTAAGAAAGCCTTTCCTCACAACAAGAAGAGCCTCTCTTTGCATGAAAGAAAGGCTCTTCTGTTTATTAGTTGATATTCTCTTTGATTTGTGACTATTACTTGTTTCGTTTGTTGAAGAGGCGGAATAGCTCTCCAATCCATAGGACGACAGAGGTGGAAGTGACGATGATCAACCAATCAGAAAGGCTGAGAGGAGAGACGTTGAACATCCTTCCACCGCACTGCACGATGATAATCTGCCCCACAAATATCAATAAGGCTATAGCACCAAAACCCTTACAACCTTTCAAGTGGAAGGCACTGCGTCCTGTTGCAAAGGCTCGCGCATTAAACATGTTCCAGAACTGTATCATCACAAAGAGTGTGAAGAAGATGCTTAACTCATGGTTCGTTAGTTCATGATGTCCCGTATTTTGCCACGTAAGGAAGGCGGTCATTGATTGAATAGGAGCATGTTCCAGCATATAAAGCAACGTGAGTAGGATTACAAAGAACAAACATCCAACACCGATAATGAGCCTTGTCATTGCTGGATTAATAATGAAGGACTTGCGGTTGCGAGGCTTGTCACGCATGACGTCTTTCGATGGTGGAAGGGATGCGAGAGCCATAGCTGCGAAGGTATCCATAATGAGGTTGACCCATAACATTTGAGTTACTGTCAGTGGACTCTGCGTTCCCATCAGTGCACCTGCTAGAACGATAAGGCAGGCAGCAACGTTTACTGTCATCTGAAAAAGGATGAATCTCTGGATGTTCTGATAGAGTGATCGCCCCCACATTACCGCACGACCGATAGAACGGAAGGAGTTATCAATGATGGTGATATCGGATGCTTCTTTCGCAACATTTGTCCCATCGCCCATTGATAAACCCACGTGTGCCGCTTTGAGAGCTGGTGCATCGTTTGTTCCATCGCCCGTAACAGCTACGACTTGATGCTGAGCTTGCAAGGCTTCAACCAATCGCTTTTTATCCATTGGGCGTGCGCGGGCTATGATCTTTAGACTGTTTACACGTTTAGAAAGTTCTTCGTCGCTTAGAGCTTCAAACTCCGGACCTGTTATCACACCGTTATCACAATCCTTCTCAGTCCATAGTCCCACCTGTCGACCTATCTCTTTTGCTGTTCCCGGGGTATCGCCTGTGACAATCTTAACGTCTATACCAGCATCAAGACATTCCCGAACAGCAGCTGGAACCTCCTTACGAACAGGGTCGGATATAGCTACGATACCTTGGAAAGTTAACCCTTTCCCTGTTTGTTTAATGGTATCGAGGAGGGTTGGAATTACCCCTTCGTGTAAGTTCTCATCGTTGATGAGCATACAGGCAAAGCCCAATGTGCGCATAGCTTGGTTCTGCCAGGTTAACAACTGGTTGCTAATTTCATCCCACGAACGATTCCCCATGATAGAAGAACAATAGTTACGGATGATGTCGGTTGCACCTTTTATATATAAGATGGTCTTCCCTGGAAGTTGAGCAGAGCGCACCAAAGTTCCCATGCACTTGCGTTCTGTTGAGAAAGGAAGTTCGTCTATCACTTCAGCCTCTGTGCGCAACTGACGATAATCATAGCCCTGATCATTTAACCAAAGTAGGAGTGCACCTTCTGTTGGGTTGCCTAAGGCGGTTGGGTGATGAGCTTCAGTGAAATCGAGAGATGCTGTTGAGTTCATAGCAATAGCCTCTCTTGCTAATGCCTTGTGCTCTTCAGTCTCCCTGTCAATAGCCATTTCACTCACACGCATTTGATTCTGCGTTAGCGTTCCAGTCTTATCTGTACAAATGACAGTCGTTGCGCCCATTGTTTCGCAAGCGTGCATCTTGCGCACAAGATTATTTGTTTTTAGCATACGACGCATTGAATAAGCCAAAGAAAGCGTTACAGCCATAGGTAATCCTTCGGGAACAGCAACGACGATAAGCGTCACGCAGATCATTATTGAGTCTAGGAGATATTGCAGGAAATGCACCCATTCGAAGGAGAAGTTCGAGAAGAACATGATAATGCGGGCAATGAGAATGAGGGCGGCAATGGTGTAGCTAGCCCAAGTAATAAGTTTGCCCAATCGTTCTAATTGCTCGGTAAGAGGTGTCTTAACGCTGTTGTCAATCTGAGAAGCTACGAAAACCTTACCATTTTCGGTGTTATCTCCAATCTTCTCAACACGGAATAAACCATGACCTTCCATCACCTTCGTTCCACGAAGGACATAGTTTGTTGGGAAAGTTGCGTCTTTATCGAAATCAGCTTCATGTGTACTCTTATGACAGATAGGCTCTCCAGTGAGAGAAGACTCGTCTATGTTGAGAGAGATAGCTTGTAGTAACACTCCATCAGCAGGCACTTCAGAGCCCGTGTTGAGTCTAACAACATCGCCAACCACAACCTCTCGCTTTGTTATTTGGGTGGTGTTGCCATTTCGTATGACCTCCACTGGCTCTTCGTCATTGACTTGGTTGAGAACAGAAAAGGCTTTGTTCGCTTTCTCTTCGAAGAAGAATGCCATGCCAGTAGCCAATAGTATGGCGATAAAAATGCCTACTGGCTCGAAAAACACCTCTGTTCCTTCATGCAAACCATAGTATTCATAGAAAGAGATAGCGATAGAGAAAATGCCAGCAACAAGTAGAATGATAATCAAAGGATCCTCAAATTTCGTTATGAAACGCTTCCACATAGGCTCTTTCGCAGGTGGTGTGAGGAGGTTCTCACCGTACTTCTGCCTACTTGCTAACACCTCTTGATCATTAAGCCCGTTAATTATCTTCTTCTCTTTCATAATGTCTTTGTGTATGAGACAACGGCGACAAAAGGGAACATGTTTGCCTTTTAGCTGTTGTACTTGGGCTGCAAAGATACAAAGAAAAAATGATATTTGGCGACAGAAGGGAACATGTTTACTATCAAGTGGAAGTTCCCTTGATTGTAAATAATCAGATAGTAGTATTCTTGTTTATCGTATTTTAGATGTGAGGAATTAGTGGGGGAGGGGCTTGGTATTATCTTTTATGGAGGAACTTGTTCAAAGCCTTTAGTATAAATTATGGTCAAAAAAAGAAAGAGAAAGGTTACATATATGGAAACTAATGCTTATCTTTGTAGCAGACAATCAATAACATGGAACGAGAAGCAAGATTTAAGATAGCCTATATGCAGGATGCAATAGACTTCTTAACCCTCTTACCACAGAAAGCAAGGGTCAAAGTGGTATACAATATAGGTAAGAGTATGTTCGTACTCGACAATAGTTTGTTTAAAAAACTGGGTAATACAGATATATGGGAGTTCCGAACTCTATATGATGGGATGGCTTATCGCCTGTTTGCTTTTTGGGATACAGACGCAGAGACATTGGTTGTTGCTACGCATGGCATTACAAAGAAAACGCAAAAGACACCTTTAAAAGAAATAAAGAAGGCTGAGGAAAAGCGAAAAGAATATTTTAATAATAAGCGAAGAAAATAATGGGACAGGAGAAGTTATATACACATGAGGATATGCTTGACACTGTTTTGGGCAAGCAAGGGACTGTTTTGCGTGATGAATATGAGTCTGATATGAACTCGTTCCTTATGGGAGAAGCCATAAAGAAAGCTCGTCAGTCACGGCATTTAACACAAGAGCAGTTAGGAGAACTTATGGGTGTTAAGAAAGCGCAAGTATCACGTATTGAAGGAGGACGTAATCTTACATTCACTACTATCGCTCGTGCCTTTAAAGCAATGGGAATTAGTGCTTCCTTTGAAGCGCAGGGAATCGGTCGTATAGCATTGTGGTAAAGATGGTATTATACTATTGTTAAAATTGAAGGAAATTATTTTTGCTGTCATTCCTGTCATCTTTTCACAGTATATAAGGTGTTAGTAATCAATGATATAGTTTGAATATTAAAACTGACAGCAAATGAATTTCAAACTTAATTAGGGGTTTTATGTAATATAAATGAACTGGTTTTGTATTACGAAGATAGTTAAGAATACCTTTCATAAGCTGGACTTACGAACATAAGTCTACCCTTCACGGAAAAAGTCGAGTGCTTCCTTAATGTCTTCCTCCGTGATGGTCTGATCGATGCGGATGTCTCCAATACCACCAAGGAGCGTTACATTGATTTCATTGCCACGATTCTTTTTATCGTGGTGCATGAGTTCTATAAGCTCAGGATAGTCGTTGCAGGTGATAGGAAGACTTCCATAATACGCTCGAATGAAGTTTACTGTTTGGCGCATACGCTCTGTGGGGAAGTCTGTTTGTGTCGTTGCAAGATACAGTTCTGCAATCAGTCCGAATGCGACAGCGTATCCATGCAAGACAGGTTGGCGCTTCATTGCCCATGACTCGAACGCATGTCCAAAGGTGTGACCGAGGTTTAAGGCTTTACGAATACCCTTTTCGTGTGGATCTTCTGTAACTATACGTTCCTTAATGCGTACACTCTTGTTCAGCATAGAGGCTAGTTGAAGAAGATTAGGTTGTGCTAGATTGAAGTTGATGAGTTCTGCCCACATCGTTTCATCAGCTATCAAACCATGTTTGAGCATCTCAGCATAACCGCTGCGGATATTTGCTTCATCAAGTGTTCGGAGCCAGTTGGTATCAAGCAATACAAATTCAGCATCATTAAAGACTCCTATCTCGTTCTTTAACCCACCAAAGTTGATACCCGTTTTACCTCCAACACTTGCATCCACCATGGCAAGTAAGGTTGTTGGAACATTGATGAAGTTAATTCCCCGTTTGTAGGTTGAAGCAGCAAAGCCTCCTAAGTCGGTCACCATACCACCTCCAAGGTTGATGAGCAGACTGTGCCGTGTGGCTTTCCCTTGCTGTAATGATTCCCATACATGGACAAGTGTATCAAGATTCTTACGTCTGTCAGTTGCACCAATAACAATTGTTTGGGCATCTTTCAGACATAAATAATCCTTGACAAGAGACCAACAGAGTTTGTTAGTAGTCTCGTCTACGAGAACAAAGATTCTATCATGTTCACATTCAGCAATGGCTTCTGTCAATTCTGTCTGTAATTGTTTTGATATGATGATACGCTGTTTCATAAACTATCTCTTTACTTCCAATCCGTATAAAAGCTTGTCCTATCTGTGCAAGTCATTGCATATTAATAGATTGCTTGAAGTCGTTTGTAAGATAATTTGCTATTCGGAAGTAAGGCACGAATACTTCTAATTCATCTCCCTGAGCAGTATATTGTATACATTCTGGGCACATAAAGGTTAGCCCCTTGTCACTTACAATAACATCGTTAGGCATCTTTGTGAGTAGATTGTACTCTTCATGATATGTCGTCATAATCTTTTTTATCTCTTGATTAAGGACTTGTACGAGTTGATAACTATGTGGGTTTTTAAGGATGTCTTTCTTTCGAAGTATCTTTTGTACACGCTTGTCATAGGTGATACCTTTAGTAGAGGTTTCTATAGAAGCACCAGTTCCTCCACCCCAATTAACCATACGTTTCAATATGAATTGGACGAAATTAGGATTATTACTCTTCACTCTTTTTAATGTAATCTCTTCTCCTGGATCGTATGGGCCGCACTCATCTATCATTCCCAGATTCCAATACTCTGCCATAGCTGATTGTATATCAGGGCATGATTTACCGAATATGAGAATCATAAGATGGTCTTGTAAGATAGGTAATTGTGTAACTCCATTGAGGTAAACAGGCCATTGCAGGTCAAGACTCTTGTGCCCTACATTATAAGAGGGATCCTCCTGTCCTTCGCCAGTTCCCCATTCTGTATTTAGATGGTAACGTTCCGTCTTCTTGTAAGTAACAAATCGGTCAGGTTGTGCTACCACTTTTTCGGGAGTACTTTTATCAACCAAAACGATAGAAGCTGCACTATCATTTGTAGGGTTGTTATCCACTTTCTTCGTTGTATTATTGCATGAAGATAAGACAAAGGAAATTAATATACCTGTGAAGAATACTTTATGCCTCATACTCCTTTATGTTTAATTGTATTGTATTTAATTGTTATTAGTTAAATTTACTATCAACTGCAATGTTACAAAAAATAATTGTAAATGTCTTATATAAGCTGTTAAAAGTGAAGATTAAGGCTAAACTTCTTATATGTTAAACCATCATATAATCCAGTTAATGAAATAGTTTTATGGTAAAAAGATTATTCTTGTTTGTATTCTTGTTGTTTAGTAGCATCACGTTACTTGCACAGAATAGGACAATAACAGGTTCTCTTTTTGATGGAGAAGTGAAGGAGAAAGTTCCTTTTGCAGTTGTTCAGCTATTGAAGATGGATAGCACCTATGTTGTTGGAGCTACCTCCGATGAAAGTGGTAATTTCAAAGTGACAGCTCCAACGAATGGCAGGTTTATTCTGAAAGCATCCTATGTTGGTTATAAAACAATCTTTCAGAATGTTACGATTGCAAATGATCAAGATGTTGCTATAGGGCAGCTCGATTTTCAAGTAGATACGCACACGTTGAAAGAAGTTAAGGTTGTTGCAAGTGCACCGAAGGTAGTTGTGAAGGCAGATACCTTTCAATACAATGCGTCGGCATTCCGTGTTGCAGAGGGATCGACTATTGAAGCCTTGGTAAAAAAGCTACCAGGAGCAGAAGTGTCGGACGATGGTACGATAAAGATTAATGGTAAAGAGGTCAAGAAAATACTCATTAATGGCAAGGAGTTCATGACTGGTGATACTAAAACTGCACTCAAGAACCTCCCTACCTCCATAATAGATAAGATTAAAGCATACGACCAGAAGAGTGATTTGAGTCGTGTGACGGGGATTGATGATGGTAACGAATCGACTGTACTGGACTTTGGTGTTAAGGCTGGAATGAACAAAGGTTTCTTCTCAAACATTGACCTTGGAATAGGAACCAAGCATCGTTATTCAGAGAAGGCAATGGCTGCTTATTTCAGTGATAAGTTCCGAATGATGGGCTTCTTGTCTGCTAATAACGTCAACGATATGGGCTTTGGTGGTGGTCCTCGTGGCGGATGGGGTGGCATACGTCAAGGATTGAATGCTACAAAGATGGTTGGTTTGAATATGAACTATGATAATGGTAAAACCTTACAATGGGATGGTAGTGTTCGTTGGAATCATTCTGATGGTGACTTGAATACCCGTGTATCAATAGAGAACTTCGTTGCGTCACAAGGTTCATACGCCAATCGTCGCTCGCAGGAATATACTCGTGAGAACTCTTGGGATGGTCGTTTCCGTTTGGAGTGGAAACCTGACTCTATGTGGAATATCATGTTCCGACCTAATATCCGACTATCAAAGAGTGATGGACAGGTTGTTAGTAAGTCGGCAGCTTACAATACCGACCCATACGAAAGTGTGGATGATCCATTGTCGGCAACAGCTATTGCACAGTTAGAAGCACAAGGTGTAATGGTGAACAATCAGCATAATACAACCATTTCTTATGGTGATAATAATGCTTTGGGAGCTATGCTCCAAGTGAATCGTCGCTTGAGTCAGAACGGACGAAACGTTACCCTGCGTGTGGATGGCGATTATAGCGAAGCAGATTCGAAGACTTTCTCAACACAAGACTTACAATACTTTCAGTTGAGAGATGCCCTGGGGAATTATGAAACCTATCGTGCTTATCGTTATAACCTTATGCCAACAAAGAGCTGGGATTACGCTTTGCAGGCTACTTATAGCGAACCACTTGCACGGAAGACATACTTACAATTCAGTTACCAGTTCAAATATGGCTTCTCAAAGAGCGATCGTGATACTTATGATTTCTCCTCATTACCATCTGGAACGTTTGGTAGTTTGAAGCCAGCTTATCGATCATGGGATAATTATCTAGGTTTATTAACGAATCCTTTGGCAAGTTATTTAGATTCTAATTTAAGCCGTTATTCAGAGTATCGAACCTATACTCACGATATGCAAGTGATGTTGCGAATGTTACATACAAAGTGGAAAATGAATGTCGGAATGAAGTTACAACCACAACATTCCACCTATATGCAGGATTATTTAGGTGTGCATGTTGATAATAAACGATCAGTGGTGAACTGGAGTCCAACGTTCGATTTCCGCTATAAATTCAATGAGCAAAGCAACCTGCGTATCAATTATAATGGTACGGTCTCGCAACCATCTATGACGCAGTTACTTGATATTGTCGATAATACCGATCCACAGAATATCTCGAAAGGTAACCCTAATTTGAAGCCAGCCTTTACTAATAAGTTCCGCTTGTTCTACAATGCCTTTAGGCAAAAACATGCGCAATCAGTGATGACTTTTGCGGACTTCTCTACTACACGTAACGCCATTGGAAACAGTGTTACGTATGATGGAACGACTGGAGTTCGTACAGTACAACCAGTCAATGTGAATGGTAATTGGGATGCAAATGCAGCTGTGATGTTTAATACAAGTATTGATTCTGCAGGTGTATGGAATGTTAATACGTTCACACGAGGCAGTTTCAATCGTTACGCTAGTTATTTACAACAGAATGCAACAAGTGCCGTTGAGAAGAATATCACTAAGTCTTTGACACTTGGGGAACGCTTATCAGCTAGTTATCGCACTTCTTGGCTAGAACTAGCATTGGATGGTTCGGTTGATTACACACATTCTAAGAACAATCTCCAAAGCCTCAATAACTTGAGTACATGGCAATTCTCTTACGGTGGAAGTCTTATCTTCTCCTTGCCTTGGAACATGAGTTTATCTACTGATTTACATCAGAATAGCCGTCGAGGATATAATGATGCGGCACTAAACACGAATGAGTTGTTGTGGAATGCACAGCTTTCTCAGAGTTTGTTAGCGGGTAATGCTTTGACATTGAGCTTACAGTTCTATGACATTTTACATCAACAAAGCAATCTCTCACGCACTATCAATGCTGTAAACAGAACCGACACGGAATATAATAGTATAAATAGTTACATCATGTTCCGTGCTACTTATCGATTGAATCTATTTGGTGGCAAGAATGCTCCAAAGCCCAAGGATCGTGGTTTCGGACGCCCTAATTCGAATATGCCACCACCTCCTCCTGGTGGTGGAGCAATGGGTGGTGGTCGCCCACCAATGGGCGGTCCTGCTGGTTTCTAAGTAGATAAAAGGAACAACCCCCCTTTTAACTATATTACTTTAGGCAGAATAATATTCTTGAAGACAAAGCAAAGAAACGTGAAGGATCTCCGGCAAATTCTCTGCAAACAGTACTATTTACTCCCCTCTCCATTCGGAGAGGGGGCGGGGGTGAGGCTGTAGAGGGGGTGGGGGTGAGGCTGGTTGAGTCGATTGTTGAGGCTTTTTTTCTTCTTTTCCTTGCTCCTTTAATTAATTCTTCTTACCTTTGCGCCCGGTTAAACGAAAATTAACTTGCTATAACGCATAATGAGAGTAACAAAGCAGCTTATTTCAACCACTAATGCTTGCACCCTATATAATAAAGGTGTAAGTCGTGTTGTTATGCCTGTTGCTTGCAATGCGAACAAGGTTAGAAAGGTGCTGAAGAAAGAAAATAAAGAAAAGATGTTAAATTATTTGGATATTCCAAATAATTGTGTACTCTCTCTCTCTCTCTCTCTCTCATATATAGTACATTAATTATCTCTTTCTTAGTATATTACGTGTGTTTCCAAGTTGTAGCACGTAATGATGTGTCGACAAAGGGCTTCTTGAAAGCTTCCTTTGTCGTTTGTTGTTTTATCTCCTATTCAACATTTTCGTCTAATTCCTTATCATGACATGTGAGTGAACTAAATATATTAATAATTAGCTAGTAATTAAAATTTATGAAGAGAATCAGAAGAACAGTACGACAATCCTACGTCTGTCCATCTACAGAAGTGCTAGAGATCGAAGCAGAAGGCAATTTTCTTGCCAATAGTCCTCTCGTTCGTCCTGGTGGCGGTGGTACTGGTAGCCAGACGCCTGGAACAATTCAAGTAGTCCCTCCTACGTCAGATGACAGCAACCCAGATGACGATCTTGAAGGATAACAAGTAAGAATCACTAAGAAATTAGTTTAAAGATGAAGAGAAATATTTTCAATTATATGCTGTTTGCTTCTCTCGTTGGCGGTATGACATTGTCGGTTGCTTCTTGCTCTGACGATGATTTATCGTCTAATCAGGGTGGAAGCAATGAAGCATTGGTACGCTTTAGTGTAAAAGATGTCCAGTCAGAGACGATTGCCCGTGGTGCTGCAATGACCCGTGGTGCAATCACACCTGGACTTGCTAACAAAGATCTTGCTGGTCAGAAACTTGCTGCACACAGCAATCGTAACCTTGACGTATGTCTTATTGAGACAACCGTTGAAGGCATAAACCCAGTAAAGGCTGATGCACGCACTCGTGCTAACATAGAAACCACGATTGGTGGTGACTTCTCGTCAACAGGTATCCGTGGTGTTGCAGCAACAAGCATATTGACAACACCAGAATGGTTCAAAGCTGCGAAAACCAAGAGCAACGGCGAACTCTATACTCCTATTCGCTGGTCGTTTGCACAGCCTTGGGCACGCTTCTTTGCAGTTTATCCTTCTAAGGATAGTTATTCTAAACTTACTATCAATGATATGACTTCTACCAACAATGCCCCCAGTGTTGACTTCACGGTAGAACCTAACGTCAGAGATCAGAAGGACTTTATGACGGCATGTACAGGCGAGGTGCATTATGCAACACAGTTTGAGCAGCCTACAACCAACCTTGACTTCCGCCACGCCCTTACAGCCATCCGCTTTGCTGTGGGTCAAAACCTTTCCTGGAACAAAACCATTGATAAGGTTGAGATTCGTAATGCCATTATGAAGAGCAAATATAAGCTCTCAAATGCGTTTAACGGTACAGGCGCAACCTGGGATAACACGGGTGCAACTCGTGGTACAGCCACTCTTTCGGGCTTAAGCGTAAACACCAGTTCCAACCCTAACGTTACCATCATGGGCAACACGGGTGATAACTTCACCTTCTATATGATTCCACAGGTGCTTACGGGAAATAGCGTAACTGCATACGTACACTTCACAGATAACACTGAAATCACGGCAACATTGAAAGGTGAATGGAAAGCCGGAACAACACGTACACTAAAGTTAAGTGAGACTAGATCTTCTTGGAATTATACGATTACAGCAACCAATCCAAGTGCTGCTGCTTTCAATGCAACAACGACAGATAATTACGGCATCACAAGTTATCGTACAGCTCCTGATGGTACACAGCAGGCAGTGGCTTGGAAGGTTGTTGGTTACGATGCCAATGGCGATGGTACTTTCACTATGGCAGAGAAACCAGCTTGGTTGACCAGTCTTAGCAAGACCGATGGCAATGGTGGTACTGCTGCCGACCAAGGTACAGCCACATTGACAAAAAACATTACCGATTTGCTCGCTAAGCGTAACAAGGAACTCAAGGATGCAACCGCCTTAGGTTCTGCTTCTGCTCCTTACGACCTTTCTACCAAGGGTGGTAGTGTAAGTCGTAGCACAGCCAATTCTTACGTAATCTCTGCTCCTGGTTATTATCGCATCCCACTCGTTTATGGTAATGCCATTGAGAACGGAAACGATAATCCAAGTTCATACAGGACGAGCAATACGGGAACTTACATCCTAAGTAACTTCCAAGACCATGCAGGCAACCCCATCACCGACCCTTGGATAGAGAAGACCAACAGCGGTGCTAATAATGGTGTAGATGGTGCAGAAATAGTCTGGGCAGATGCAGCCAATCTTGTTTACTCTCCAGCAATCAAGCATGATGCCAATAACGATGCATTCCTCGAGTTTGAAGTCAAAGCGAGCGACATCCAAAGTGGCAATGCCGTTGTTGCAGTTACCAAAAGTGATGGTGTTGGTTCAAAAACTGTTCTTTGGTCATGGCATTTGTGGTTTGCTCCTAAGGATGCGCTTGATAAGATAAAGGTTACCAACCATCAGAACGTAAATTATTACTTTACCAAGGAAGCTTTGGGTTGGAAGCCAACGTTGTGGAGAGGTTCTACTATTGCTCGTACAGTCAAGGTAAAGGTCGAGCAGACAGTTGCTAACAATGGTACAAAAGCGTATACAGTCATCAATATTACCCAGAATCCAGGTAGCCAAAAGAAGGGTGCCACAACCCTTTATCAGTTTGGTCGTAAGGATGCCTTCCCTGGTGCAGATATTAAGCAAGGAAGTATTACCGAAAATGCAGGTAATAATATGTCCATCCAGAATGGTATTCAGAATCCTGGTAGTTTCTATACGTTGGGTGATTCGTGGTCTAAAACCCCTCCAGCAGGTTATTCTTATAACAATCTTTGGTCAGCCGATAACACAGTTACTGGTGGTGTGAATGTTGGTAACGATAATCCTATCGTCAAAACCATTTACGATCCTTGTCCAGTAGGTTTCAAGATGCCTGCTAATAATGCATTTACAGGTTTTACGGCTGATGGTCAAAACCTTAGCACATTGAATGTTGACGGTACAGACAATGGGTGGACTTTCTACATCAACTCTGGCCATATTTTTTGGACGAACGGCAGTAAGACTGCTACTATCTATGTTCCTGCCTCGGGCTATCGCGACCGCCATGATGGTTCGCTGAACAACGTCGACAACGGTGGTTGCTATTGGTCGGCGGTTCCGAGCTCCCAGGGCCAAAGTTGCAGCCTGAACTTCTACTGGAAAGATGTGCACCCGCTGAGTCACAACCCTCGGTGTTTGGGGTTCGCGGCTCTTCCAGTCTCAGAATAATACCCACCCCTTACCCTCCCGAAGGGAGGGAGTTTTAGTTACTAAATACCCCTTAAAAACCCACCCCTAACCCCTCCCGAAGGGAGGGGAATTTAATTACCAAATAAACCTCGTGGTTGGTTTGGGGGAGAATGGAAAATGTAAAGAAAAATCCGCAAGTTGTGCGGAAGTAATAAATCTAATTATTAACTTGCTGCAAGCTGTGAAAATCGGCAGTTTGACGAAAGTACATATTGTGGGGTACAAAAGTACATTTCGTGGGACACGAAAGTATATATTGTCAGCCACGAAAGTATATGGCGTAAAACACGGGTGTACGACTCGTAATGATGGCTGGTAGAAACAGTGTTGCAGCGTAAAAATCTTTTACCTATGGCATTCTATAAGAAAGCTCAAATGAAAGTGAACGGAAAATGGTATCCTAAGTCCGTTCTAGTGGTAAGTCCGGCAACAACCGAACAAGTAGCAAAACGAATTGCAGCCGAATCGACGGTTAGCCCTGCCGATGTGCGAGCGGTACTGACAGCCTTGGGTGGTGTGCTGGGTGACTTCATGGCACAGGGTCGCTCGGTGAAGCTCGATGGGGTCGGTTCGTTTTATTTCACAGCCGTGACAACGAAAAATGGTGTCGACAAACCTAAAGATGTAAATGCCACATTAATTCGTGGTGTGCGTGTCCGTTTCTTACCCGAAACCCGTTATCGTGGTGCTGGCAAGGGTCGTGTTTCCACCCGTGGCTTGGCGGATGTTGACATTGAGTGGGAAGAGTGGAAAGGTGATGAGAAAAAAAGCCTCACCCCCGCCCCCTCTCCGAATGGAGAGGGGAGTGAAGACCACCCTGGACCACAGGTAGGGTAGGAAGCCTCCCTCCAGCTCCCCCGAAAGGGGGAGAGTGCCTAACGGAAGCTAGTTAGGATAGGCTGGTGAAATGCCACAAAGTAGGGACAGACGAGGGCGTCTGTCCCTACTTATTAATAAGGGGTAATGGAGAATATGTCATTACGCAATGTGTCTCTATGGCATTCTGTCTTAAAGCCTTATTTGCTTGATTTGAAACGATTTGTTCGATGTCTGCCGTTAGATACTCTCTATACAGGTTAGAAGGATTAAGGCTCTATTGGTGCTTGTATATATCTCCGTGTTTTGTCTCAATGAAGAGAACATGGAAAATCTTATCTATTTGTAGACCAACAAGTGCTGTGTTGTTTCCATTTGATCGGAATACATGGAGTTCTTCTACGTCTGGTGTTATGAAATTAGGAATTTGAGGTATGATACTTTCTCTCGGTATTTTCTCCATGCCAAAGGAATGGCGTGCGGAAGTTCTTATTTGCTCCCATCCTAATTCGGATAGTTTCCTCAATCGTATAAGGAAATCGAAAAAGAACTTATGGTCTTTACAGTCTCTGATGGAATGTTCCTGTAGGTACTTAAAAGAGAATAAGGGGTAATCGATACTCTCGTAGACTCCTATATGTTCCTCTGTGATGTTCTTGTTGGTAGAGATTCCTTTAATAAAGGAGTTCCTTTTTGTGTCTTTCCCTTTCTTAGCTTTTGCCATTATTTCAATCGCTTTTTAAAGAAAGATTGCATAAGTTTTTTGTTGATGATATTGCCTTGTCCCGTTGGTGTTGCTTTCCAAGGAGTTTCGGAATGTGTCATATCCATAAGTCCGATGGCATCATAGGCACCATAAACTCTATAAACTTCAGAGAAAAGAGCTTCTTCTTTTTTATCAAGAGGAAGTTCTTCTTCGGTTTCGGGCATGATTCCTTGTCTACCACAATTCTTATAATAAGAGTACACAGATGGAACAACAGGTCCGTACATCCAAGCCTCGATATCCTCATCAAAGAGAGGTGTGTCGAAATAAGCAAGATGGAAACCTTGTTGATAATAAAGCATCTTTTGTAATTTCATGTTAGACATGAGATCCCCACTTTCATTATTCTTTGCCCGTAGTAATAACTTGTTAGCTATGTCTAATACTTTATAAGCCATGATCGTGTAGTTTGTTTTAGACTGCAAAGATAGTTATTCTTTTCTTGAAAACAAAGTAAATACCTGTTGAAGTGTTACTCGTCCTCCTCATCGTCATCAAAGCCGAACATTGAAGGATCGATGAAGGCATCTATCTGTCGACGATCTTTCTTAGTGGGGCGACCAGTACCTCGTGCTCTGTCAACGAAACCACTGATACGACTCATTTCAAGTAGTTCGTATTGCTTTGCTTCGGTGACATTCTCATATACTTCGGGGATTAACTTTGCTCCAACGCGCTGTTCGATGGTTTTAAGAACCTTAAACGAATAGGTGATAGGAGGCTTCTTTACGCTTACTACTTCGCCCACTTTGATAGTATGAGAAGGCTTTACGTTTATGCCCTTAATCGTCACACGACCATTCTTACAGGCGTCAGCTGCAATAGAGCGAGTTTTAAAGATGCGTGCAGCCCAGAGCCATTTATCTATTCTTGCAACGTCGTTCATGTCATCTTTTAGTAGTTGTGTTACTTCTTACCGAGTTTGTTAAATTGATTCATGGTGATATCTAAGCCTGCTAAAACAAAACTCTTGATGATATCTACACCTAAATCAATCGAAGGTTGAAGGACTTTCATATCATTTTCTGAATAATGCCCAAGTACCCAGTCTATTTGACCTCCACGTGGGTAATCGTTGCCAACACCCATGCGTAATCGTGCATAATTTTGTCCGATGAGTTGTTGAATATGACCCAAGCCATTGTGCCCACCATTTGATCCATTCCCTTTTAAGCGAAAAGCACCTAGTGGTAAAGCGACATCGTCGGAAATAACGAGTAGTCGACTTTGGTCAATATTCTCCTTATTCAACCAATAACGAACAGCATTCCCTGATAGATTCATGAATGTTGTAGGCTTGAGAAGAATGATTTTCCGCCCTTTAATAGTAGTTTCTGCTATGAATCCATAGCGTTTGTCCTCAAAAACAATATTGGACGCTTTAGCGAAAGCGTCCAATACCATAAATCCTGTGTTGTGCCTAGTTCCCTCGTACTCATGACCTGGGTTGCCTAGTCCACAAATTAAATACTTATCCAATTTGTCGTAGCTTGTTAAGATTACTCAGCCTCAGCTGCAGCAGCAGCAGCAGCCTGGATAGAGTTACGTGTAGCCTTGATAGAGCAAACAACAACCTCCTTTGGAGTTACTAACTCGAGACCTTCGAAGCTTAACTCCCCAACCTTAATACTCTTACCAAGGTTAAGATGAGTAACGTTGATATCGAGGTGCTCTGGAATCTGCTGATAAGCAGCCTTAACATTGATCTTACGAATAGACATGTTCATACGTCCACCATCACGTACACCCTGTGCTAAACCAACGAGTTTAACAGGTACGCCCATAACGATAGGCTTCTGGTCGTTTACTTCATAGAAGTCTACGTGGAGAAGAGCATCTGTTACTGGGTGGAACTGGAGTTCCTTAAGAACTGCTGTGTGTCTCTCGCCGTCAATAACCAACTCTACAACATAGATGTGTGGAGTGTAAACTAACTTGCGGAGTTCTGCCATAGAAGCAGTGAATGACAATGCCAATGGCTTGCCGTCTTTCTGTGCCTCACCATAAAGATTACAAGGAACTAAACCTTCCTTACGAAGTTGTTTTGAAGCTTTCTTTCCAAGGTCTGTACGCTTCTGACCTGCTACTTTAATTTCTTTCATAACTTTGTGTTACTCTAAATTAATATGAACGTTAATTCGCCATCACACACTGAGAAATATGGAAACTAAGTCTTTATAGAACTTTTAATATCTCTTTCTCAATTTGCCGAAAGCGCTGCAAAGTTACCTCTTTTCGCTGGACTACACAAGTATTGTCTTAAAAAACATAGAAAAAGAATGTTTTGTTTGCATGTGCAAAGGAATTTTCCTATATTTGCAACGTTAAAGAATTCAATAGAAACACAATCTTTTAGAATAGACAATGATCAATAGGGAATTAATTAGAATTAAGATTGTCCAGTTAACCTATGCATACTATCAGAACGGTAACAGGAATATGGACAATGCAGAGAAAGAATTGCTTTTCAGTTTAGCAAAAGCATATGATCTCTACAATTATCTCTTGGCTTTAATTGTATCTATCACGCAAGAGGAGCGCCATCGCGTGGAGATAAATGCTAATCGTGCTACACGTGAAGGAACAGAGGCTCCTTCTCAGCGATTTGCTTATAATAAGTTTGCAGTACAGCTAGAGGAGAATAAGCAACTCAATAGTTTCATGGAAACTCAGAAACATCGTTGGGAGGATGATATGGAGGTTGTTCGTAAACTTTGTGATCAAATAGAGCAGAGTACAATTTACCAAGAGTATATGGCGAACGAAGAGGATTCGTATGATGTAGATCGTGAAGTTTGGCGTAAAATCTATCGTACTTTGATACAAGAGAATGCAGACTTAGATGCAGTTCTAGAGGAGAAGAGTCTTTATTGGAATGATGATAAAGAGATTGTTGATACCTTTGTCCTTAAAACGATTAAGCGTTTTGACCCAGAAAATAAGGCAGATCAAGAACTCTTGAAGGAATATAGAGAAGAGGATGATCGTGAGTTCGCTATTAAGCTATTCCGTTCTACTATTCTTAATGCTGATGAATATCAGCGTTATATGAGTGAGTCAAGTCGCAATTGGGACTTCTCTCGTCTTGCTTATATGGATGTTGTTATAATGCAAATTGCTATTGCTGAGATGATGACATTCCCTAATATTCCAGCGACAGTGACCATCAATGAGTATGTGGATTTAGCTAAGTTATACAGTACGCCACGCAGTGGCGGATACATTAATGGTATGCTTGATACAATCGCACGCCATCTTATAAAAACAGGTAAGATGATGAAGGTAATGCCAGAACCACGTCCTCGTCGTGCCTATGTAGATAATCAGCGGAACAATGTTCCCCGTCGAGAGGGACGTCGCCCAACGATTGCGCAGACATCGGCTCAGCGCATTGCTAGTCGCACGCAGCCTGATGCTCCACAAGAGAATATTGAATAATCAATTTGTTTTATGTATGGAGTTCTTCTTTGGAAAAGTAGGCTTCATGTAGATAAACTTTTTTTAATAGTACAATAAAAGTAATAAATAGATAAAATGAATACAGCTATGTTTTTAGCCGCACAACCTACCCAAGGAGGTGGTGGTTGGCAGATGATAGTCATGATGGTAGTAATCTTTGCCATCATGTGGTTCTTAATGATTCGCCCACAACAGAAGAAACAGAAAGAAATCCGTGCATTTCAGAATGCATTGAAAGCAGGTGACACTGTTGTTACTGGTGGTGGTATCTACGGTACAGTCAAGAAGATTGATTTGGCAACTAACAAAGTTGACATAGAGATTGCACACAATGTTGTTATCACCGTAGATAAAGGTTACGTCTTTGCTAGCGTACAGGCTTCACAACAGGGGCAGTCAAAGTAAAAACGATCTCATAAAGGAGTAATTTATTTGATGAAGATAGGCAAATCGCTGCATACACTCAATCTCTTCAGAAGCTTCTTGTCGATAATCATCAACAAGGAGTTTCTGATTTTTTTGTTCTTCCTTGTATTAAGTGGTGGATTTTGGCTTATTATGACGCTAAATGAAACCTATGAGCGGGAGTTTAGCATACCACTTCGTATGGCAGACGTCCCTCGTAATGTTGTTATTACGAGTGATCCTGATTCTGTTGTTCGTTTTACGGTTCGCGATAAAGGCTATATGATAGCTGCTTATGGTGCAGAGGATGCTTTCCGCCCCATTTATGCAGACTATAGACTCTATACTGATGGGCACAGCCGGGGCGATATTTCTGTCGCAGATCTTCAAAAACAAATTTATCTTCAGTTGGCTAAAAGCTCGAAGATAACCTCGGTCAAAGGTGGTAAACTCTCGTTTTCTTTCAACTTCGGACAACATAAGAAAGTTCCTGTGCATTTATTAGGAACGGTAGTGCCAGGTAAGAATTATTATCTAGCACACGTCGACTTTGTTCCCGATAGTGTACAGGTTTATGCAGCTAGGAATGTATTGGACAGCATTCAAACGGTCTATACCAAACGTCAGTATATTACCAATTTCACCGACGTGAAGGAGATGACGATTGATCTTCGGAAGTTCACGAATGCGAAGTGCATACCATCGAAAGTGAAGATGAAACTCTACCCTGATGTCCTTACGGAAGAAAGCGTTGAAGTACCAATAGAGGCTATCAACATGCCAGAAGACAAGGTAATGCGCACATTCCCAAGTAAGGTAAAGGTTCGCTTTGTCGTTGGTGCTTATCGTATGCGTAGTATGCCGAAGAATGCGGAGACAAAGGAATTACTGCCCGTAGACTTCCGCATTGTCGTTAATTATAAGGATATAGAATCTACCCATTCGGACAAATGCCGCTTATATATCCTCAATACTCCTAATGGTGTTCGAAATGTTCGTCCGTCAGTCAATACTGTTGATTATTTAATTGAGCAGCGATGATTATTGCAATAACAGGTGGTATTGGTAGTGGTAAGTCCTATGTGTGCCAAATATTAGCTATGCGAGGTATAAAGGTATATGATTGTGATGCCCATGCTAAGCTACTCATGCGCACTTCAATTCAGTTACAAAAGGATTTAAAGCTGTTAGTTGGCGAGCATGTATATAAAGAAGGTGTATTGCAGAAAGCTGTTCTTGCCGATTATCTCCTTCGTGATGATGCCCATGTGCAGGCTGTTAATAATATTATTCATCCTGCCGTTGCACGTGATTTCGAACAATCAGGAATGTCGTGGATAGAGAGTGCCATCCTCTTCGATAGTCGTTTCTGCGAGCGCACACATATAGATAAGGTGGTGTGTGTCACTGCTCCGATAGAAGTGCGCATACAGCGTGTTATGCAAAGGGATGCTATCAGCAGAGAGAAAACCCTCGATTGGATAAACCGACAGTTACCGCAAGAAGAAGTCTTGAAGCGTAGTGATTATGAAATTATCAATGATGGAATACAATCATTAGACCAGCAGATAGACTCCCTGCTCACACAACTATCTTCCACAGAGAACCGTTCTTAAGAATAAAGAGAGTTATTAATTCAGAATAATTTAACAATAAACAATTTATAAGAAAATGTTACAGACAATTCTTTCAATTGCAGGCAAACCAGGACTCTATAAGTTGGTTAGCCGTGGTAAATCGAATCTTATCGTTGAATCACTCGATGAGACGCACAAGCGTCAACCAGCTTTTGCTACCGACAGAGTAACCAGTCTTGCTGATATTGCAATGTTCACTGATAGCGAGGATGTGCCATTGGGCGAAATATTGACTAAGTTGCGTGATAAAGAGAATGGCAAAGTTGCTTCCCTTAATTGGCGTAAGGCATCTGCAAAGGAGCTACAGGCTTACTTTGGAGAGGTGCTTCCTAACTTTGATCGTGACCGCGTTCACAACAGCGATATCAAGAAACTTCTTCAGTGGTATGAGATCCTTGTAAAGGCAGGAGAAACCAACTTTGAAGAGGATATGAAGCCTACCGAGGGTGATAACATCGATGACAGAAAGTAATTGAAATCATATAAAACGCTTAGAGCAACTAAGTGTTAGAATAAGGAAAAAGCCCCGAGTACAAGCGTACTTGGGGCTTTTAACATCACAATTTATTCAATTCAGTATAATCCTTCTTTCATCAATAACTAGACAACTAGACTTTATCTCAAAGTCTTTCAAATCTTTAATCTACAGCAATCTGCCTTGCAATCTTCTGCTCTTGAACCTGAATCTTAGGCAAAACAACCGTCAACACACCATTATTAACACGTGCTGCGATATGCTCCTTTTGTACATCATCAGGCAAAATCAGTGTCTGCTCATACTTGCTGTAAGCAAACTCACGACGCAAGTAATGACCTTTCTTCTCTTGCTCCTCGGCTTTCTTCTCCATCTTAATGGTTAAGTCACCATCACTATTGATGTTTACATCGAAATCCTCCTTGCTTAGTCCAGGTGCTGCAAGTTCCACTGTATATTCCTTTTCAGACTCCAGTACGTTGATAGCTGGTGCTGTTGCATTTGTCTTAGGCATATTTGCTGTATTCAAAAAGTCATTAAAAACTTCTGGTAACCATGAATTTCTATACATATCTTTCATCTCCTTTACTTTATGTTATTATTATCGTTTTTGTACTGACCATAATGCAAGGAGCATACCACTAGCCAATATGTGCCAAATTGTCTACACGTACTTACTTTGCAAGACATAATGACAGCTTTAAGTTTCTTGCTACAAACTTAGACTTATTATGTTTTTAAATCTCTGTCATTAAAATACAATGTCTTTATGTCCTTTTGTCTAAAAACTCTGTTACTAATGTCTTGTGTTTATTTGTTACTCTGTCTTCAAGTCCTATGTCATTGAAAAATTATGTCTCTGTGTCCTTCCGTCTAAAACCATGTTACTATCCCCCTATGTTCTTCTGTTACTCTGTCTTCAAAACCTATGTCATTGAAAAATATGTCTCTTTGTCATTCTGTCTAAAACCATATTACTATCCCCCTATGTTCTTCTGTTACCATGTCTCCAAATCCCATGTTCCTCTGTCTCACACAAAAGCCTCACCCCGTTAGGCGCCCCCCTCTCTGTAGGAGAGGGGCTGGGGGTGAGGCCGTACCACGGAAGCGAGAGAACCAAATTAATACACTAGTTTTGAAAGACATTAATTTCACAATTAATATAATCGATTGTCTTATTACAGAACGATTGATACCCTGAATCAATCTAATAAATGCTCCCGTGGCACGTTTATCTAAAAGCAGAACCTGTTATAAGAAATGTGTTCTTATATCATTCTGCCTAAAGCCTTGTTCTTCTGCTACAATGTTCCTATAAGCAACGCAAAAAAAATCTTCGCGAAGAAAATTAAAATTGTTCGCGAAGAATTTCGAATTTCTTCGCGAACAATTTTTTTGTTGTTTTAGCAGAATCTCAAAAATCTTTTATCATCCTTCTGTTACAGGACCTGAAGGCTCTGTTCCTTCTGCTTTCTTTTTCTCTTTCTTTCCTTTCTTTTCTTTCTTCTCCTTTGGTGCTACTTGCTCATACGTAACATCATTCAGAGTGAAATACTTAGCAGAAGCAAGGAACTTTATAACAGGTTTCTCGATATGCTGCTGTGCACGAAACTGCTCAACACTCTCTACTGCCTTACTCTTAAACGAGGGAGTCAACGTTCCCATGTCGCCAAACTCCACAATGTCACCATTGGCTACGATGTCACGAGCGGTCTCGCTAGCAAGGTTGAGCACTGCTGCCACCTCCTGCGCATTAAAGGTTGTTGACTTAGCAATGCGTTCGCAAAAGTTGCGGAAGTCTACACGGTGCCTACCAGTTGGACGAGCAACAATTACAGTCTTTCCAGCCTGCTTACCGATGTTCAGTTTCTGTTCTTTCAAGAAGAACTGGATTGGTTTGTTTGCCATATCATCTTTAAGGTGGTCTCCTCTTGTTAACCTCCGCAAGCCAGAGACCTTAAACTTGCGGAGGGGGTGATAATAAGATGGTAATATTATTGATGTCATTAAGAAATAGTTCCAGCTATTCTAAACAATCAATAGACATTTTAGAGATAATTCAGAACAATAAAAATATTATTAATAGTGAATAAATGGACGAATTGCTACATAAGAAAAATTTCTAAAACCGAATGCATTGTTCTTTGGCGCATCATATGAGCCGTCTAGATATTTAGTATATGCTACATCTGAGGTCCAAGGGTTAGGATGTGTTGCCGAAATAGAGAACATCATAGCAAAATAATCATTCGTTGAATATTCTGATGCAGACATATATCCACCACCATAAACCAAACTTGGGATACCTATTGGAACTGTCTTTTCATAATAATACAAAGGTTCTCCACCTCCACGTTTAAATCCAAACTCATCGGCAAATGACATCCAATCAGTAGTAGGTTCTGCAAACTGCCTATTAGATAGCCTTAGGTTCTTCACATAAAGATCCCACTCTGCAATTGTAGGTAAGAACCATTTATGATTACTGAGACTTCCCGTCAGCATAACACCAGCATCATAAGTTGCAGCCTTATGGAAAGCTGGGAAGTTAACAGCATCATTAGCACGCAGGACACCATT
Source organism: Prevotella sp. 20925_1_30 (assembly GCF_041433025.1). NCBI lineage: Bacteria > Pseudomonadati > Bacteroidota > Bacteroidia > Bacteroidales > Prevotellaceae > Prevotella > Prevotella sp. 20925_1_30. The sequence continues at coordinate 106,936 of NZ_JAPWAR010000006.1, forward strand.
TTTTGCATAAGTTGAAGAATAACTATAATCTTCACCATTAAAATCATTTAAATGATTGTTCAATACAGTACTTGTATTAGGATTACTTTGTTCATTTAGAGTGCTCCAGGGGTATCCAGTCCCACCAGCATCATTCCAATGTGCCGCATCCTTTAAAGCTATAGCTAGTCTCTTACTTCTGCTTACAACCATACCGACTGGGGTATGGGAAGAAAAGTCTGCATCGGTATACTGGCCAGTTGTACCATCACTGTAGAGGTAAATATAGTTGTATTTCAATGTGATATGGAGTATATAAGAACCATTTTCTTGCATCATTGTTTGATTACTAAATGTCCAGGTTCGTTTGTTTGTAATAGGGATATTGAATCCCATTCCGCTGTTAAGAGTCATCTTGAAATCTGCGATTTTGGCTCCAGGACAAACGTACAGATATTTCCGTGGCCACATATATTCATAAGCATAATCATTATTTATATTTGCAGAGAACGCTGCTGTGTTTCCGTATGAATATGCACGCGTAGTAGGGTCAAACATAACTTGCTGTGGAATGTCATTGACAGAAGAAAGTGTAGCTTGTATTCCCAATGCTCTGTAACCTTCAGCATATATCACTGGTCTAACTCGACAGCCAACATGCTTCATGTCAAAAGTTACTTTTTGCAATTTGGGGGAAGTTGCAATATTTACATTTTCAGCGACACCTATTCTAGCCTTCTCAATATCAGATTGTGATACTTTCCAAAGACTGCCTGAGACATCAATGCCATCATTTACACAAATAAAAGTATAGGTGCCAGGTAAAAGTGACATTCCATCAATACCTCCATCTGGAGTAAAAGTGTTACTTGCCATTGTTCCTGTGATCATTCCTTTTTGTACACTCCCTTGATAAGCATATACACGGTAATTTCCGTCAGCAAGAGCACGTGTTGTTGCAGCTTGTTCTTTCTTAGATGTTTTTGTTGTGTCGCGTTCTAAACTAACCTCTGCAAAGAAATCTCCCATTGGGACAATCTGCTTTTTAGCTGGTTCGGTCTGTGACGCACGCGTTTTTCCCTCAATGGAATCTCCTGCGTTATAATCAACAAAGTTCATCTTAAAAATGATGTTCTTGGCTACATCTACAGTCTGTCCTTTATCCATATTATCATCGCTACTACAAGCTGAGAAAAGAATCAGAAACATAGCACTAAAAAGCGCCGATAAATAAACTCTCTTTTTCATTGTTCTTTTTGTTTAATACAGTAATTTGTTTTAGTCGTCATTTTAAGGAGCAACTTCACTCGTTGTTCCGAACCAGCTATCGTCAGGATTACTACCATTCTTATGAGGAGTTCCTTCAAACTGGTTATCATAGTCCCAGTTCTGTTCATTTGAGGAGTTCTCATTAACAGTGACATGAATAGACCCCGTTAGTAAGGGACACTCTGCCTGTACCATTGTAATTGTACACCACGGAGCAAAATACTCCCTTTTCAGTTTCTTTTTTCTCATTGCTTTTATTGATTAAAAATAGTTGTTATTTCGTGCTTAATTTCTCTATAATTCGGTTTAGGTACGGACACAAAAAAAGAACAAAGGAAACTCCTAAAAGTCCTTTGTTTACAGGGGTTACGGCACGCTTCGCGCGCGCGTACGCGAGAAGAAAAAAATGTGTAATTTACGCCTGCTCTACTAGAGAGAGAGAGAGAGAGAGAGAGAGAGAGAGAGTATACAATTATTTGGAACTACCAAATAATTTGCAGCCTTTTTCTCGATTTTCTTTGTTAAAGTATCTTGTGTATATACAGCCTCACTTACACCTTTATTATATAAGGCGCATGTGGATGGGGTTGTATTAAGATACTTTATTGCTCTCATTTGTTGTTATTGCAAGTTAATTCTCGTTTAACTGGGCGCAAAGGTAAGAAGAATAATTGAAATAACGAAAGAATGAGAGATTTTATATCATAAAAGATTAAAATAAGGAACGAAAGAGACTATACCGAACTATGAGATCGATCATATCTTCAGGCATAGTCTCTCCATTCTGTTATTTCGTTTCGAGTAGTTCTTGCAGGACGACGGCATTGTTATGTTGCTCGTCATGTGCCGCATAAAGTAGTGTTGCATTAGGATGTTCTTGGATGGCTTGACGTAACTCCTCCAATGCGCCAGATGCTTGTAACTCTGCTTTGTAACGCTCGGTAAACTCGTTGAAACGCTCTGGGTCATGCCCGAACCACTTGCGTAATTCATTGCTCGGAGCAACCTCTTTCAGCCAAAGGTCAATCTTCGCTTTCTCTTTACTAATGCCTCTTGGCCACAATCGGTCTACGAGTATTCGATAACCATCGGTTTCTTCTGCTGGCAAGTAAACACGTTTTAGTTTCATAATCTACTCTTTTTAAGAACCTTATTCTATAGCTAATGCTCTCGGGAATATCACTTCGTTTTCCACATAGATATGTTCCAAGAGATAATTGCGGAACTGTTTTAAGTCTGCTAAAGCCTTTACATATTCAGGTTCTGCACCTTCTGGGGCCGTGTAGTTATTAGTTAGTTCTGCAATACGATCGTGTCGTTCAATCTCATCACTATGGTCAGCCATCATTGCATTGATAGGGAATTGGATAGAACCACAGTGGAACGGAGCGTGCTCCTGACCCAATTCCGCTGCATTGAAAAGCTCTAGGATGAAAGGATAGAGTACGTTCTCTTCTTTCTGGCAATGCAAGTCTAAGTCTGCAATACTATTGCGGAAATGATCTGCAACACGATCTAATTCTGGGTGATTAGCTGCTAATTGGTTCAGTCTCTCTAATAGTTCGTCACCATATTTACGTGTATTACGATGATGAAACTTCAATACGTAATCAACAAGTAAGTCTAGATCCCATGTCTCGAAAGGGATATTTGTTTTGAATTGTTCCTGTGACATATCTTTAAATTGTTATCTTGTTCTTGTTTGCAAAAGTATTAAAAATAACGGAAGGAGGGGAGTAACAAATGTGACCATATCGGGTTAAAGCACGTTAAAAGTATAAGATTACGAGTATTCTTTGTATCTTTGCAGGCATGGAAAGTAATGTTATGAAAGCCCTTCGTGCCTGTCCGCTCTTTGCAGGGATGAGTGATATTGAGATAGAAATAACGCTGGGGAACGTTCCACATCAGCTGGTTTCTCTACCTCCGCATGATGTTTATGCATTGGCAGGAATGCCTTGTCGATCAGTAGATATTGTGGTGAGTGGTGTGTTGATATGCCGTATGGCAGCCCTATCAGGTAAGCAAGTAGAGGTGAGCCGACTGCGTAGTGGCAATCTTGTTGCACCTGCTTTCATCTTCTCTAAAGACCGAAGTTTACCCGTTAGTGTCGAGACTGATGGGCGTGTGGAGTTGTTTCGTATGAAGCCCGATAGCCTGAAGTCACTTATTGATAACGATGATGCTATCCGCATGAATTTCATTCGTATCCTTTCTAATATAGATGTTTTCCTTACGCAAAAGATGAAGATTCTTAGTCTCTTTACCGTCCGTGAGAAGGTAGCCTACCTACTTTTGGAGCGTGCAGGAGAGCAGGGTAGTAATGAGATACACCTTGAACGCTCACGTCAAGAGATTGCTGATTCATTCGGAATACAGAAGTTCTCTCTTTTGCGTGTGCTTTCCGATTTGGAGAAAGAGGGTGCTATAGAGATTAAGGGTAAGATCATTAAGATTCTTAATCGACGTGGGCTTGCTGGCTAAAGAGTATATATAGAACCTCCTCCAGCCCCTTCTGGGAGTGGAAGTGCCTGACGAGAAATATAAGGAGACGCTTTTCTCTAATTGAGAAGGGCGTTTCCTTGTTGTAAGGAAAGGCTCTCTTCATGTCAAGAAGAGTGTCTCTTTGAATAGAAGTAAGGTGTGAGGAATTGGTTCTTAGTTGTCTGTTTTATCTCCTTTTAAGCGTTTTATTTCTTTGTCAAAGTCTGATATGTATTCTGTATCTTGCCTTTTTCGGAATATAGCATATTCATGTTCAGCCTTTAGTTTAGCCTCTAATGCAGAAACGTTCCCCGTCCCTTCTAATATAGGACGCCCAGCAATAGTGAGGAATCCATCTAATAGTTTGCTCCAATCTTCCATCCTCATAGGTATCTCTTGTTCGGCTCGATCCTCTGCTAAGTCAAGATAAGCAGATACGAGTCGATTGATTGCTACCATATTCTTTTGGCTGAGATAATTCTTTGCTATTGTTATATCCGACTTCATTACTTTACCATCAGGGGCATGCCTCCATGTTGTTAATCCCATGTGTGGTCGTTCCGCATCTGCATTATCGTAGATTATCTCTGCAGCTGTTTGACCTGATATAGCCCAATGTAATTTGTTTTGTACTGATGCGAAAAAGTGTTTGGTTTCTATCGCATTCTTATCATAATCGATTGCTAAAGCATAGATATCGGTAATCTTCTGATAGAAACGTCGCTCACTGGCACGTATCTCACGAATATCTTCAAGTAACTCCTTGAAGTAATCGTGTCCAAATTGTTCACCTTGCTTTAAACGCTTTTTGTCAAGGACATATCCTTTTGTTATGAAAGTATTAAGAGTCTTTGTTGCCCATTGACGGAAATGGGTGGCTTGTTCTGAGTTGACGCGATAGCCTACAGCAATAATAGCTTCTAAAGGATAGAATGTGACATTACGTTCTACCTTCCGTTTCCCTTCCATCTGAACTATCCGGATTTTCCGGATAGTTCCCTCTTCTGAAATCTCGCCAGAGGCGAAGATATTCTGTAAGTGTTCGTTCACTGTACGCACATCTACGCTAAATAGCTCTGCCATACGCTTCTGTGTTAGCCAAAATGTGCCATCTTCATAACGTACTTGCACGCTTACCTCTCCGCTATCACTGCTGTATAATAGTATATTGCTTTCCATCTTCCTAGATGTTATTTATGTTTCCTTTTCTTTATATGGGCGCATATTAATAAGGAGCAAAAGTAATAAAAATATGTCATGTAAGCAAGTAACCCCTATCGTAAATAGCCAATGACTGCATCGTATAGTACAAGTGACTGATGCAGAACTAACATTTTGGCATATTGCTTTTTATTTGTATCTTTGCCTGCCAAAAGAGTAAGAAGTATATGATACTAAATGTTTTATTTATCTTCGTGGGTATTGTGCTCGTTTTATGGGGAGCCGACCGACTGACAGACGGGGCTGTAGCAGTGGCTGAGAAGATGAAGATGCCACAGATTGTGATAGGGTTAACAATAGTTGCGATGGGCACAAGTATGCCTGAATTTTGTGTGAGTCTTGTGTCTGCACTCAAAGGTACTACCGACTTGGCTGTAGGTAACATCGTTGGTTCGAACATCTTTAATACGCTGTTGATAGTTGGTGTCTCTGCGTGGGTAGCACCTATGACTATCTTGAAGTCTACCGTTCGGAAGGATATACCTTTTGCATTATTTGCCTCAGTTGTATTACTAATAATGTGTCTTGATGGTAATATTAGTAGGTTGGATGCAGGCATCCTCTTCGTGCTATTCCTTGTCTTTATGTATGTCACCTTGAAGGGTGCTAAGACGAAAGACGATGATACCACAGCTAAGACAGACCCCATTGAAGATAAGAAAAAACCTATGGCAGCATGGCTTTCTATCGTATGGATAATCGTTGGATTAGCTTGTCTGATAGGCGGTAGTAACCTTTTTGTGGAAGGTGCAACGAAGGTGGCAGAGCATATCGGTGTGTCGGAAGCAGTCATCGGACTAACCATTGTGGCTGGAGGAACTTCCCTACCAGAGTTAGCAACAAGTGTTGTTTCTGCGCGCAAAGGCAATAGTGGCATTGCTATTGGCAATGTCTTAGGCTCGAATGTGTTTAATATTCTTGCTATCTTGGGCGTTACAGGTGTAATTACTCCTATGCACTTGCAAGGTATAACGATGTTAGACCTCTCAATGATGGTGGTCTCAACGCTGTTAGTATGGCTTTTCTCCTTCACGAAGTATAAGATTGCAAGGTGGGAAGGAGTCGTCCTTACAATAGTGTTTATCGGCTATATGGTCGTGTTGTGTTATTAAATAATGTGTGTCAAATAGCGCAGCTATCTGACACACATTATATATATTACTTCAATAACTTTGCTAATTCTGTCTGCAAAGCTTCACCTCTTAGATCCATTGCAATGATTTTGCCGTCCTTATCGAGGAGTATGTTTGAAGGAATAGAACGAATGCCATAAACCTTACCAGCAGCAGACTGCCAGCCTTTAAGGTCAGACATCTGAGGCCAAGTCATACCGAGCTTCTCAACAGCAGATGACCATTTGAGTTTGTTGTCATCGAAACTAATGCCAATAATCTCTAACCCCTTGTCCTTATATCTCTTATAAGCCTCCACAACGTTAGGCATCTCCTTGCGGCAAGGTGCACACCAGCTAGCCCAGAAGTCGACGAACACATACTTACCCTTACCTGCCCAATCGCTTAGCTTCATTTGCTTACCATTGAGGTCGGTCATTACCAACTCCTTATACATAGAGCCTGGTTCGCGTAGCTTATACATCTCATATAAATCTTTGGCTTTCTTCATCTCTGGCGCATTGTAATAGCCCGTTGATGGGTCACATAACCTCTTCAAATCGGCATATTCTAGCCCGTCAGCCACCTCCGCAATATATTTTGCAGGGAAAGTAGTAGTCTTGAACTTCTCTGCAATCTCTAGTACAGTAGCCAACTGAACACTATCTAGTGAGTCAGCCTTTGCCATGATTTCTCCAATCTTAGCCTTGTCTGCATCAGTAAATGTAGATGGATCTTTCTGTTTGAGGACTTCAAATTCAGCTTTCAACTTATTATATTCAGTCTCAATCTGCGACATCTTACTCTCGTATGGCTTTGTATCTTGCGCACTAGCAGCAAGTGTTGTAGCAGCCAACATGGTCATTAAAATGATTTTCTTCATATCTTTCATTTGGTTTATATTTTGGTTACAAAAGTAATGAAAATATGATTATCTCCACGTGTATTTAGCTTTTTTTTAGGGCTTATTATGGTAGTTCAGATAAAAAGCGTACCTTTGCAGCCGCTTAATTGAATAGGGGTACTTGCTCAACCCCCTTTAACAAAACAAGACAATGATAAAAAGTAAACAACAAGTGAGTGTGCTGTTTATGCTTTTCAGCATCCTCTTCTGCGTTTGCCTTATTGCGGCAAACACGCTCGAGACAAAGCAAATCTCTGTGTTAGGTATCTCATTGACGGGTGGACTCATCGTCTTCCCCATCTCTTACATCATCAACGACTGTGTTTGTGAGGTATGGGGGTTCCAAAAAGCACGTCTGTTAATATGGACGGGTTTTGCAATGAACTTCTTCTTCGTGGCGATGGGAGCGTTATGCGACTGGATTCCGGGTGCCCCTTATTGGACGAATGAAGCAGGATTCCATGCTATCTTTGGTCTTGCTCCACGTGTGGCAGCGGCTTCTTTCATAGCTTTCATTGTGGGTTCATTCGCTAATGCCTACGTAATGAGTAAGATGAAACTACGTGATGGAGGTCGTCATTTCTCATGGCGTGCCATCTTGAGTACCATTGCTGGTGAGAGCCTTGACTCTCTTATCTTCTTCCCATTGGCGTTGGGTGGTGTTGTTCCAACTCCTGAATTGCCCAAACTAATGCTCTGGCAGGTGGTCTTAAAGACGCTTTATGAGGTAATAGCCTTGCCTATCACTATCCGTGTAGTAAAGAAGTTAAAGCAACATGAAGGCGAAGATGTTTATGACAACGGTGTGAACTATAGTATATGGAAGATTTTCTCTTTGCAATAAACATAAGTGGATAGGCGAAAGAAAGGGGATGTGTCAATCAGAAGACACATCCCCTTTTTTCGTAGTTCATTAGCTTAAAAGTCATTTTGAAGCTTGGAAAATAGTGTTGTTAGTAGTTCAAATACAGATAGTATGTATCATAGTACACTCTTTAACCTACTAAAAAGTGAATTTCTGTTGCGTGTTTGCGGTGAGACTCATTATGAGCGAGTGAAATAATAGTATGTCTTTTCTCATTGTTTACTTACTTTCTTAAAGTTGATAAGACGATTACTTTTAGTTCTACATTACCGACTTTCATATAAGATGTCAATGTGTGAGAGTAGTCCTGTACGTCAGAAACTGCTCTAACAGGCGTTAGTTCTAATGGTCGTAAGCTTGTTGAATCTCAAGTGCAAGGTTCTTTGTAGGCTTCTTAGTCGACCTGCTATCAGCAACTACCTACGCACAACGGATATGAGTGTGAAGGAGATTAGTAACTTATTAGGCTTCCCTAACACAAGCTTCTTTGGGAAGTACGTGCGGGAACGGCTTGGTTGCAGTCCTCTTGAATATCGGAGACAACAAAAGGAGAGGTAGGTCATCTTCTTTGGTAATATCTTGAGAAGGTGTTTGTAGTTTACTAACAATGTATTACCTTTGCAAGTAAAACAATATAAATGATTATGGAAAGAAACGAAGAGGGCTTGCAGTCGTTAGGTTCTGCAACCCAATACAGAATGGATTATGCGCCAGAGGTGTTGGAGACGTTTATGAACAAGCATCCAGAGAATGACTATTGGGTGCGTTTCAACTGTCCGGAGTTCACGAGTCTGTGCCCTATTACGGGACAACCCGACTTTGCTGAGATACGTATCTCATACATCCCTGACGAGCGAATGGTTGAGAGTAAGAGTCTTAAACTCTATCTTTTTAGCTTCCGTAATCATGGTGATTTCCATGAAGACTGTGTGAATACTATCATGAAGGACCTCATTAAGCTTATGGATCCTAAGTATATTGAGGTGACAGGAATCTTCACTCCTCGTGGGGGAATCAGTATCTATCCGTACGCTAACTATGGTCGTAAGGGTACGAAGTACGAGCAGTTAGCCGAGCAACGATTTATCACGCACGAATAAAGGAGTATGTTCCTTGTTCGTAACAAATGCTGATTGTTATGACAACTAAGCGGATTGTATATTCCATCTTCTTACTACACGTCCTACTGTGCTTCAGTTGGTGGATATTGCACATGTGCCTGTCTGATGACTTGCAGCTCAATGTTGTCTTAGACAGCATATTGTATTATGGCATGCTCTGCACCCTTCCTATATGGCTTTATCCTATAGTGAGAGTCATCAAGAAGACCTTTAACTATAATGAGATATTAGGTGTCTTAGCGATAATCCTCATTAGTGGGATTGTGTTTGTGGTTTGGTTTATCGGTCTGCTTTTGTTCACTATTGAAGCTCCAAAAACTGTGTGGTATGAGGATAAGAACCATATTATCACAAATGGTTATGCCTCTGTTGGCTCTTTCTTCGTATGCGATAGGGGAGGAATAGTAAATAAGGTGAGGTATACAGAACTCCTCAGAGAATCACCGATAATCCCTGATTCAGCACAATGGAAATTCTATGATCAATGGGGAGTACTGATTGCATGGTCGGATAATAAGCTTGATGAAGGTCGAGGTATGAAGGCTTATAACCTTTTTATTACTGACTCCTTATTATATAAGCGGCATCAGAAGGAAGTCCTAAACCTGCGTAAGTCTTATCTAATGAAGGAACGAAACTATGTTCTCAATGGTCATTTATCGTGTTACGGAAGGTCTCTTCCAAACTATGAGTTCGAATATAACACACGGACACGGATGATGAGTGTAGACGGGGGCGGGTTTGATTCTAAGAATGAAGTTAGTTTTAAGTTATCCCAGGAGGCGAATGATAGTATTGTTGCTTTCATTCATCAGCATCCAGAGGAATATATAAGTTATAACGAAGACGTTGAACATTATGGTCAAGGAGATGTATGTGTATGGCTTAATGTAAATAGGCGTACAGTCTTTGACTGTGATAATAGCGACTTTGCACAGATGCCAGCTCCTTTCCAGAATATCATTCGTCTATTTGCAAATAAGCATGTACGGGGTCGTGATCTATTGCAAGTTGTGGATAATATTCATCATTAATCTCCCAACGGCAAGACGCCCTTCTCATATCGAGAAGGGCGTCTTCTCACTTCAATGAAAGGCTCTTCTCACAGCCAAGAGATGCCCTCTTTAAATCGAGATGAGCTGTCCTGCGCTCAATCCATACGCATTTCAAGCCTTACTATCTGTACTTTTTTGTAACTTTGCAGGCACAACGCACAAGCGATGAAGATACAAGATATACAAAAGATATATGCTACCTTGCCACAGGCGGGAGCGATAATGAAGGTGCAAGAAGACCAACAAGTGAGAGCTATCTTCTTGCAAGGACTAGTGGCATCAGCTGCTCCAATGCTCTTTGCTGCTATAGCCGAACGATGGCAGAAAACGGTCGTCATCGTACTTAATGATAGCGAAGAAGCTGGCTATTTCTATAATGATTTGAAGACAATCGTCATGCCTGAAGATAGCAAAGATAGCACGGCAGAAGTGCTATTCTTTCCCTCTTCCTATCGTCGTGCAGTCAAATACGGGCAGAGAGATGCAGGAAATGAAATCCTGCGAACGGAGGTGCTCACACGCTTATCGGCATTGGCTACGGAGAAAGGGACGACTAACAGGCTCCCACTCTATATTGTTACCGACCCCTCGGCACTATCAGAACTGGTTGTATCGAAGCGGCAGTTAGATGAACGACACCTCTCACTCTCTGTCAATCAGCACATTGATATCGTTGAGGTAGAGAAGACTTTGCGCTCATTCGGCTTCACGGAAACCGATTATGTGTATGAGCCTGGACAATTCGCTGTGCGCGGTAGTATCATTGATGTTTATTCCTACTCTGGTGAACTGCCCTATCGTATCGACTTCTTTGGCGATGACATAGAGACGATTCGCACTTTTGAAGTAGAGAGCCAGTTATCAAGTAAGAAGTTAGAACACATAGAGGTTGTACCCGAACTGGCTACTTTATCAGAAGAGAAAGTGCCGTTCCTTCACTTCTTACCAGCTGATAGTTTCCTTGCGTTCAAAGACTTCCTTTATGTGCGTGATGCTATCGAAAACATTTATAAAGAGGGCTTCACTGCACAGGCATTAACGGCACAGAGGGAGGGAAAGACAGAGGTGGAACAGTACGAACTGGAGCAGGCGTTCCGTAAAGAAGGGCAACTCATCACAGCATCGAACTTTATGAATGAGGCTCTAAACTATCGTCGCATAGAGTTCGGTGTGACCCATTCTATTAGTGAGACAGCCAAGAAAGCGGATGGTCAGCACGTAACGATTCAATTCAATACGACCGCTCAACCACTATTTCATAAGAACTTCGATTTGCTGTCGAAGACGCTCCGTGACTATCTTCTACAGGGTTACAAGCTATACATCTTTGCGGATAGTGAGAAGCAAACAATACGCCTCAAAGATATATTCGAATCGTTATCTAACCCAGATATGGCACCCGATTCGGAGAATCTGTCAGTCGTTGAAGCTACTACCAATAGTCAAGGTGAAAGCAAAGTTAGGGCTTTGCCATTTACTCCCGTTAACCGAACAATACACGAGGGGTTCGTTGACAATACCTTAAAAGTATGTTTCTTCACAGATCATCAGATATTCGATAGATTCCATAAGTACAACCTCAAGTCTGATAAAGCACGTCAGGGCAAGATGGCACTGACGATGAAAGAACTGCAAGAGATGGAACCTGGTGACTTTCTTGTGCATGTTGACTTTGGTATCGGTAAGTTTGCTGGACTCGTCCGAGTGCCTACAGGCGATTCATATCAGGAAGTGATCCGACTCGTTTATCAGCATAATGACATCGTGGATGTGTCCATCCATTCCCTTTATAAGATTAGTAAGTATCGCAGAGGCAATTCTGGTGAACCTCCATTGCTATCTGTCTTGGGCTCTGGAGCATGGGACAGACTGAAGGAGAGAGCGAAGAAACGAATCAAAGATCTTGCCCGTGACCTTATTAAACTATATGCTAAACGCCGCAGAGAAAAGGGCTTTGCTTTCTCGCCCGACTCGTTTATGCAACATGAATTGGAGGCTTCGTTCTTATATGAAGATACGCCCGACCAGCTAAAGGCTACGCAGGAACTGAAGCAGGATATGGAGAGTGCACGCCCTATGGATCGACTGGTTTGTGGCGATGTGGGCTTTGGTAAGACCGAAGTAGCTATACGCGCTGCCTTCAAAGCTGCCGTAGATAACAAGCAAGTGGCGGTATTAGTACCTACCACAGTATTGGCTTTTCAGCATTATCAAACATTCAAGAAGCGACTGAAGAATATGCCTGTTCGGGTGGATTACCTATCCCGTGCCCGCAGTGCAAAGCAAACGAAGCAGGTGATAGAAGACCTTGCCGAAGGGAAGATAAACATCCTTGTGGGTACGCATAAACTAATTGGTAAGACGGTAAAGTGGCATGACTTAGGACTGCTTATCATTGATGAGGAACAGAAGTTCGGAGTAACTACAAAGGAGAAGTTACGCCAGTTGAAGACGAATGTAGATACGCTCACGATGTCGGCAACACCTATCCCACGAACGTTGCAGTTCTCTTTGATGGGCGCACGTGACATGAGTATCATGCGCACACCACCCCCCAATAGATATCCAATTCAGACCCAGATTGCCTCGTTCTCACATGAGGTAATAGCCGATGCGATTAACTTCGAGATGAGTCGCAATGGTCAGGTATATTTCGTGAATGACCGCGTTGGTAATCTTCCAGAGATAGCCAATCTTATTAAGAAGTATGTCCCAGACTGCCGTGTGGCAATAGGACATGGGCAGATGAAGCCTGAGGAACTAGAAAAAATTATCATGGGATTCATGAATTACGACTATGATGTGTTGCTCTCGACCACTATCGTGGAGAATGGAATTGATATTTCTAACGCAAATACCATAATCATTAATGAAGCTCATCGGTTCGGATTATCTGACTTGCATCAGATGCGTGGTCGTGTGGGACGCTCTAATAAAAAGGCTTTCTGCTATCTTCTTGCTCCACCATTGGCTGCGCTTAACTCTGAGGCACGCCGTCGTTTGGAGGCATTGGAGACTTTCTCCGACTTAGGGAGCGGTTTTAATCTGGCTATGCAGGACCTTGATATTCGTGGTGCGGGTAATCTGCTGGGGTCGGAACAGAGTGGCTTTATGGAGGATTTGGGCTATGAAACCTATCAAAAGATACTTAGTCAGGCAGTCACCGAACTAAAGAATGACGAGTTCCAAGACCTTTATGCGGAGGAAATGAACGAAGGGAAGCAGATTACGGGGGATGACTTTATAGATGATTGTGCCGTTGAGAGCGACTTAGAGATGTACTTCCCCGATAACTATGTGCCCGGTAGTTCGGAGCGAATGTTGCTTTATCGCGAATTAGATAACATTGAGAAAGATGAGGACTTGGAGGCTTATCGCCAACGTCTGATAGACCGCTTCGGTCCTGTTCCACGTCAAGGTGAGGAGTTGATGCAGGTTGTTGCGCTACGACGCATAGGCAAGCGATTGGGGTGCGAGAAGATTATTCTCAAGCAAGAACGTATGCAGATGCAGTTTGTCTCCAATACCAACAGCATGTACTATCAAAGTGCTGCCTTTGGTAAGGTACTTAACTACATCGGTTATCACGCCCGCCAGTGTAACTTGAAAGAGAAGAATGGCAAGCGATCTATGGTAGTTAGCGATGTGAAGAGTGTTGAGCAGGCTGTAAAAGTATTAAGAGAGATCGACAAAGAGCAATAGATTCATTCAAAAATAAAGCCGCATACCATCTAATTAGTACACTTATTTCATGACAAACCAATATATTATGGAAATAAAAAAAGACGATGTACCATACAATTACACATATTGTATAGCCACAAACGAGCAGTGCAAACTGGCAAAACAATGCCTACGGGCGTTGGCAATGAAGATAGAACCTAGAGAAAACGATAGTGATTTTATAGAAATAGTAGCCCCGTACTATATAGAAACTCGTACAGAAACGAAGCCTTGTCGGTGGTTTGCAGAAGCAAAGCTGAAACGTTTTGCCAAAGGAATGCGCCATTTTTACGATGAAGTCCCTGCTGGCAAGCTGAAACTAATGCGACAGGAGGTACAATATTGCTTTACAACGAGGTATCACTATTATAAAGCTAGGAAAGGAGATGAATTGATTTCAGAAAGTTTACAAGCTGAAATTGCAGAAGTTTTTAAAGCTATTTGTCCAAATTTAGAGCTGAAATTCGATGAATTTGTTGATGCTTACGAGTGGAATCCATAAGGATTTCACTTTTTTTATGCCCTCGTTATATCTAAACGTACTGTGTTTTTATCCCAAAAGTATATGCTTTATAGGTAAGAATTACTAATAAATTCAACGTATGAATAGTATCAAACTAATTATTTGACTATACGAACTACCCGTTTGAATGGTATCAAACTCATAATTCGATTATACAAAATAGTAATTTGATAGGTATCAAACTAATTATTCGTAGTATCCAATTAATAAAAAGCACACTATTTACACCTTATATTATATATGGTAAAGAAGAAAATTGTTCATAACAGATAGTTATCCTTGATAGACATTTACTTCTGCACTAACCATCTTTCCCCACAGCCTTAACCCCAAATATCCACAGAATATTTGAAATTAAACTTCTATTCTACTTGCATTCTGAAAAAAAGTTGTATATTTGCGATACTTTCGCTTTCGTGGCGTTACAACTATGGAAAAATAAATCTCTAAATATCAATAACTATGATTAAGAAATATGTAGAAGAGAACAAAGACAGAATGCTCGAGGAGTTGTTCAGTCTGATACGCATACCGAGCGTGAGTGCACAAACAGCTCATAAAGAAGACATGGTGCGCTGTGCAGAACGTTGGAAAGAACTTTTGTTACAAGCAGGAGTTGACAAGGCAGAGGTAATGCCATCGAAAGGCAATCCTATGGTATATGCAGAGAGAATGGTTGACCCAAAGGCTAAGACCGTATTAGTTTATGGACATTATGATGTAATGCCTGCCGAACCTTTCGAGCTTTGGAAGACGGAGCCTTTCGAACCAGTAATCAAAGATGGACACATTTGGGCACGTGGTGCTGATGATGATAAAGGGCAATCGTTCATGCAAGCAAAGGCTTTTGAGTATCTGAACAAGCATGATTTACTGAAGCATAATATGAAGTTTATCTTCGAAGGTGAGGAGGAAATCGGCTCAGGAAGTCTTACTCCTTTCATCGAAGAACATAAGGATTTGCTGGCTTGTGACGTAATTCTTGTTTCTGATACAGGTATTATCAGCCCTGATGTACCATCTATTACAACAGGTTTGCGTGGCTTGTCCTATTGGCAGATAGAGGTTACTGGTCCTGATCACGATTTACATTCTGGTACTTTCGGAGGTGCTGTGGCTAATCCAATCAATGTTCTTTGTAAGTTAATAGCTGACGTTACCGGTCCTGATGGTAAAATACGTATTCCAGGCTTCTATGACGATGTTGAGGAAGCTTCGGAAGAGGAGCGTAAACTCGTTGCATCCATTCCTTTCAATGAAGAAGAGTATAAAAAATCTATCGGAGTAAAGGCTCTATTCGGTGAAGAAGGATATAGTACGATTGAGCGCACAGGCTATCGTCCATCGTTCGATGTATGTGGAATCTGGGGTGGATATACTGGCGATGGTGCCAAGACGGTTATTCCTTCAAAGGCATACGCAAAGATTTCTTCACGTTTAGTACCTCATCAAGACCATAATAAGATTAGTCAATTAGTGGTAGACTACTTCAATCGCGTTGCTCCAGATACCGTTACGGTGAAGGTTGAGAAGCATCATGGTGGCTATGGGTACGTTTGTCCTATCGATTTCCCAGCTTATAAGGCTGCAGAACGTGGCTTTGAGGCGGTATTCGGAAAGCGTCCTTTGCCTGTTCGTATTGGTGGTTCTATTCCTATTATCTCAACATTCGAGAAGTTACTCGGGGCTAAGAGCGTCCTTATGGGCTTCGGTTTGGAGTCAAATGCTATCCACTCTCCAAACGAGAATATGCCTGTCGACCTTTGGTTGAAGGGTATTGAGACCATTATCAACTTCCATCTCGAATACGATAAGGAGGCATAGGCAAGCAACATAAAGAATACATCCAAAGAAGGGATATATGGTTCGTACCATTAATGCGACAGCTATTGTCGACTAACGAATCATATATCCCTACTTGTTAAGCTGTAATGATAAAAGAAGAACAAAAGTTTGGTACTATCATAAACTATCATTACCTTTGCACGACTATCGTATGGGCTTGTTTGGATTTGACGGCAAGACGGAATGGTACGTAAGCACGCGGAGCGTCGTTAGTTTGCTCCTTAATATCAGCTATCAAACAATTAATTGGCGAAAACAATTACGCTCTCGCTGCCTAACCGAAGTACAGTAGGTTACTGGCTTTATCCGACTATTAGATAGTTGGACGAGACATCGCTCCGAGGATGTTGTTCCGAATCCAGAGAGTAAGCGATGCAGGTTCAATCGGAAATAGTCAGTGTATGCCTCGATACACTGATGAAGATTTAGAGGATAAGATGTTGGTTGGTGGTCCAGGTCTTGCCGACATACGAAAATCGAAGGCTGGAATAAACGTGTAGAAAGCGTATGGTTTCCTTGTGCGGACGTGGGTTCGACTCCCACCAGGTCCACATTTTCTTCTCAGAAGAGAAGAATCTTATAGGAAAGTAATACAGAGTAGGGGATTCATATACAATGAATCCCCTACTTTTTTATTATCCCTTGATAGGTATTCTACAAATATCGTCAATTAGGAAGTGTCCTGCCTTAAACGTGTATAGGTTCTCAAAATAAGCCTAAACATACTATTTCGAGGCTTAGGAAAGTCTTATTGTGAAATAAATATACTTACTTATTTCTTAATCGTATCTTGCTTTGCCACCTTCGCTTCAGCCTCTTGTGCCTCTTTGTTAGCCTCTAAAGCACTCTTCTTTCGGTGATATTGCATGACTTTCTTTCCAAAGAGAGCAGCCATAGAGTCGACGGATAAATAACGCATAGAGCCAGAATCAAAGCCTACAGAGTCTTGTGGGATTCGATGTCCTTGCTCATCCAATGTATCTTTATAGATATACAGTTTACCATTAAAAATATGCCAACTGGTATAAACCGTTACTTTTGGGTATTCTACAGGACTCTCATCTTCTAAAGAGTTGGACTTCATGATATATCCCACGGGGGAGGCTTGATTATAACTCTTGAGTGTGAAACCATACTCTCGAGGGATAAATAGAGCCTTCTTCAAAGAATCGCTCATCCCTGCAAGAATTTCGTATTCTGTCTTTGTCGGATTTGGTTTCAACTTAGGAAGAACTTGAAACGTCCAAGTTCCCTTCATCTGTTCTAGATCGATAACCATTGCAGCCTCGTATGGATCAATTGGATTAGGGAGAATCGCCAGTTTGTCTCCTATCTGTATATCCCCATATACCATATTATTTCGCTTAGCCGTGACAATATCAAACTTTATAGGGTCTCCACCCTCATCAGGTAGGAATACGATAACCGAATCAGAGCATCCATCACATGCCAATCCATACCGAGTACTATCACCTTTCAAGCTAGTTTCAATGTCTATAGCCCCATGATCACCTGTTGAAGCTTGGTTATAACATGCCGTAAGCAACAGTAGAGAGAGGCTTAAAAGAGGGAAAAAGAAATTCTTCATGTACGTTGTTTTTATGCTGCAAAGATAGTCAATTATTGCAAAAAATATTGTCTGTCAGTTGATTTTTGGAATTTTTTATCTAATTTTGCAAGTCGAGATTGCAGTTTGCAATCACCTTCATTTAGATAGCAATAAAATAAGATATGGGAAAGAAAATACAGTTCAGTCTCATTTATCGAGACATGTGGCAGAGCTCTGGTAAGTTCCAGCCACGTAAAGATCAGTTAGTGCGCATCGCACCTGTCTTCATTGAGATGGGTTGTTTCGCACGTGTAGAAACCAACGGTGGTGCTTTTGAACAAGTAAATTTACTGGCTGGTGAGAATCCAAACGAGTCGGTACGTGCCTATACGAAGATTCTGCATGAAGCTGGTATCAAGACACACATGCTTGATCGTGGCTTGAATGCTTTACGTATGTATCCTGTTCCTGATGATGTTCGTGCGATGATGTATCGTGTAAAGCATGCTCAGGGTGTAGATATTACTCGTCTTTTCGATGGTTTAAATGATATTCGTAACATTGCTCCAGCATTGAAATGGGCAAAGGAAGCTGGTATGACTCCACAGGGAACACTCTGTATCACCACCTCTCCTGTTCATACTATTGAGTACTACAGCAAATTAGCTGATGAAGAAATTGCAGCTGGTGCTGAGGAACTATGCTTGAAGGATATGGCTGGTATTGGTCAGCCTGCTTTCTTAGGAGAACTCACTCGCCGTATTAAGGAGAAGCATCCAGATGTATTACTAGAGTATCATGGTCACTCAGGTCCTGGTCTCTCAATGGCATCTATGTTGGAGGTTGCAAAGAATGGTATTGACATCCTCGATGTTGCTATAGAGCCATTGTCATGGGGTAAAGTTCACCCAGACGTTATCTCTGTACAAAGTATGTTGAAGAATGCAGGCTTTGATGTTCCAGAGATTAATATGGATGCTTACATGAAGGCGCGTGCCATGACTCAAGAGTTTATTGATGAGTGGTTAGGTTACTTCATTAACCCACAGAATAAGATTATGAGCTCTTTACTCCTCAGCTGTGGTTTACCTGGTGGTATGATGGGTTCAATGATGGCCGACCTCGGTGGTATTCGCTCTACTATTAATAACCTTCGTAAGAAGAAGGGCGAGGAAGAACTCTCTGTTGACGACATGCTTATCAAGTTGTTCGATGAGGTTGCTTATGTTTGGCCTCGTGTAGGATATCCTCCATTGGTAACTCCATTCTCACAATATACTAAGAACATCGCATTGATGAACCTCCTCACCCTTGAGCAGGGTAAGGGACGCTTCGTTATGATGGATGATTCTATGTGGGGTATGATCCTCGGAAAGAGCGGTCGTGTACCAGGTGAGATTTGTCAAGAGTTGAAAGACTTAGCTAAGCAGAAGGGACTTGAGTTCACAGATGCAGACCCACATACATTGTTGAAGAACAATCTTGAGGATTTCCGCAAGGAAATGGACGAGAATGGTTGGGATTATGGTCAGGATGAAGAGGAACTCTTCGAATTGGCTATGCACCCAGAGCAGTATCGCAACTACAAGAGTGGACAGGCTAAGAAGAACTTCTTGGCTGATCTTCAAGCTGCTAAGGATGCTAAGCTCGGCGCAAAGGTTAGCCCAGAAGAGGCTGCAGCCTTTAAGCATGCAAAGGCAGATGCACTTGTTGCTCCTGTCAAAGGTCAGTTGTTCTGGGAGTTCCAGGGCGATGGTGAGGCAGCTCCAGCTGTAGAGCCATTCATTGGCAAGGAGTATAAAGAGGGCGATGCTTTCTGCTATATCCAAGCTCCTTGGGGCGAATTCGTTACTGTTCCAGCTGCACTCGGTGGTAAGTTGGTAGAGATCAACGCTAAGCAAGGTGCTAAGGTGAACAAGGGCGATGTTATTGCTTACATTGAGCGTGAGCATGCTGAATAAGTAAAACGCATTAAAAAAATATTAAGTCACGGTCTATTGCTATTGAGTAAGACCGTGACTTTTTCGTTTATGATTATGGATTATCTTTCAATCATCAATAAGTTTTACCCAACCGACAATGAGCTTCGTCACATCCTCTTAGTTCATAGTCGTAGTGTGGCTGATAAGGCATTAGCAATAGCGGCCCACCATCCAGAATTAAAGCTTGATTGTGCGTTCTTGGAGGAGGCTGCTATGCTGCATGATATAGGTATTTTCAAGTGCGATGCGGCTGGCATTCAGTGTTTCGGAACCGAACCTTACATCTGTCACGGGCGTATCGGAGCAGAGTTATTAAGGTCAGAAGGCTTCCCACGTCATGCTCGTGTTTGCGAACGACATACGGGTGCTGGGATTACCAAAGCGCAGATTATAGCGCAAAATCTCCCTCTTCCGCAGCAAGATTTCCTACCCGAAACGATGGAAGAAAAGGTGATTTGTTATGCCGATAAGTTCTTTTCTAAGACGCACCTAGATCGAGAGAAGACGATTGAACAGGCGGAAAAAAGCCTATCGAAGTTCGGTGAAGAGGGGGTTCTCCGCTTCCGTGAGTGGGAAAAATGCTTCGGTTAGATAGTTTTTTCGGCTGTTTCCTAATCTTTCCTAATATCTTTTTAGATGATTCTCATAGACGAATTAACTAGAAAGATATTTTACATTCTAAATTTCCTAATTAGCTCTTTCTAGAAACGAATATTGGTTTTTGGAGTCACTAAATACCAATAAACTCAAAACGATAGTACCTTTTTATGAAAAAGTACTATCGTTTTTGGTGAAAAGTAGTATCGTTTTTGCTAAAAAGTACTATCGTTTTTTACGAAAATAACCATCGTTTTGGGCTAAAATATGCTCCAATTTCGTCCAAATCTATCTGCTTTCTTCTAATAATAGGATTGCGTTATTTGTAACAGATTGGTTATTAGTCTATTAGAATAACCAGACTTCTTACTCTCAAAAATTGAATATTTCGAGCAAAGTAAGTTGCTTTCCAGAATATCGCAGTAATAACCTATCAAATTGGCTATATTCTTTTACAAAACAAGTGGGTGTCTTCTGCTTCTGTTCATTGTATATGCTATAGAAAAACAACTATCGTATTTCAGTGAAATAAGCTATTATTTAGTTTATTCTTATGTGCCTTTATGGAAAATGCTTACCTTTGTATTGCTATTAGAACAAATCAAAACGATATGAAAAAACATCTTTTTTGGCTTTGCGTGCTGGCATTTTCGGCATCTCTACACGTCACAGCACAATCGTTCAAACAGCAGATTAGTGTTCATCCAGAACTTTCTGCCAACAATTACCTAGCTTATCCGACTCCTTCTGGTAAGCTGACACCTGCTCCGTCAGGCTATTTTCCTGTGTATCTCTCGCATTACGGGCGACATGGTTCGCGCTATCTCATTCATGCGCAGCAATATCTTCGACCGATTGAAGTGCTTGAGCGGGCTGATTCTGCTGGGGTTTTGACGAATGAGGGGGAAGATGTCTTGAAGAAACTACGCCTCATGTATGCAGAATCCTATAAGCGATGGGGCGAGTTGACACCTCTGGGCGCACAGCAACATCAGCAGATTGCGAGAAGAATGTACGAACGTTTCCCATCTGTTTTCCGTGATTCGGTGTGGATAGATGCTAAGTCTACGGATGTTATCCGCTGTATTCTGTCCATGGAAAACGAATTGCAAGAGCTAATCCGACATAATCCTCGCTTGCGTATTAGGCATGATGCGAGTGCACATGATATGTATTTTATGAATCAATCAGACAAAAAACTATCTCACCAAAGGGATAGTAGTGCTGTAAAGAATACGATTGATGAGTGGGGCAAACGCAATATTGACACAAAACCTTTGATGGCGCGCCTCTTTAAGGATAAGGAATATGTGGCAAAGAAGGTGGATGCAGGGCAACTCTCATTCGATCTCTTCAGTCTGGCTAGTATTGTTCAGAACTCGGAAATACGCCATTCGCTTTCATTGTACAATCTCTTTACCCCAGAAGAATTATATCGTCTTTGGGAACGTAGTAATGCTTGGTGGTATTTGCGATATGCTAGTGCACCACAGAGCGGAGGTAATCAACCTTTTTCACAGCGCAATCTCTTGCGTAAGATAATCACTGATGCCGATTCTTGTTTGGCACTTCCTCATCCCGGTGCGACACTTCGTTTCGGACATGATACGATGGTTATGCCGTTGACCTGTCTGCTTAATCTGAATAATAGTGACATCAGAGTATCGGATATAGATAGTCTTGATCAGAAAGGTTGGAGTTCTACACGCATTGTACCTATGGCTGCTAACATTCAATTTGTATTCTATAAAAATCCGAGGAAGCCTAAGGCTGAAACGCTTGTGAAGGTTTTATTGAATGAAGAGGAAGCTACACTACCATTGCCGAAGACTTCTGCACCTTATTACTATAAATGGAGGGACTTTAAGAAGTTTTATCTTTCAAAACTAAGTAGCTATCATGAATAAGCGACTATGCCCCTGGTTGTTATCATAGCAATGCTCTCTTCCTTTTAGCAAGACGCCCTTCTCAAATGGAGAAAGGCGTCTTGTTGTTTGTATGCTTTGCTGTCGTCTCAGTGCCAATCAAATGACAATAAAATTAGCACGTATGGAGCATAAGACTTGGAGAGGTTCTCAATTCAACGTGAGAATCTTCGCCAAATTGCTCTCTTCACCAACAATCCATAGTACATCATCAGCCTGTAAACAGCGGGAAGGAGTGATGAGAGTTAGGTTATCTTGCCCTTCATCGACGCCTACTACCATGCAGTTATACTTGTCTCGAATGCCACTCTCTTTGAGGGTTTTGCCAATGAAAGGGCTGGATTCGGATAAGGTGACACGGCGAAGCTTCATTTCTCGCTTCTCTATCTCGGTGTCTTCGGGCTGCTGTTCAGACTTGATGGCTCTTGATAGTGCCGTTAACTGTTCATCATTTCCAATGGCTTGAAGCGTGTCGCCAGGGAAGAGGATAGTTTCGCCATTAGGGATGTTGAGGCGTAGCGAGCCACGAAGGATACTACTGATATGCACGCCAAAGCGGTTGCGGAGTCGCAAACTTCGTAATGTCTTACCAGCCCATAGCGAGTCTTCTGGTAGGTTGAAGTTACTGATATGAATATCTCGATCAATGAGATGGTCGGCAAAGAGCGGCTTCTTCTTACCCTTCACCTGTGCTTCTATGTCCCTACTTCGTAGGTTCTGTATGAAGAGTCGCTCTAATTTGATACTCCTTTCCTTCAGTCGCCTTGATAGCAACATGAGGATGAGCACACCGATAGCGATAGCAATAATGAACGCATGCTGGAATCGTGTGAGATAGTTGCAGACGTAGAAGATGAAACTGATAGCAATTACGACACGTGCAAGGATGGTTGCTATGAGTGGCAATCGGTTGATTCGCCTATCCATCCATAGTGTCTTGAAAGCTTCAGAATGGTTCTGCTTCATCACGATGGAACGCAAGAAAGGAGAGATGAAAGCAATGGTTAAGAATCCGCAAACAGCATTACCAGCCCAATGCGTGCCCGTCCATTCAACAGAGAACTTCCTACAGATTGGAAGCGTGAGGGAGAACATGATCGCTATAACGGCAGCCGAGAGAATACCATAGATAACCGTGTTCGTCAGCATCTTCTTGATGAGTTCATGCCATTGATTATGCCCAGTTGTATTCTCATCAGGAGTTTCTGTTTGGATGTGATTGATACGGCGCACCCACTTCTTCGGCAAGTGTTTTATGATGAAGTTGTAGCTTGGCTCGGCTGCACGTATCATATAAGGTGTGAGGAAGGTGGTAATAACCGATACAGCAACAACTACTGGGTAGAGGTGGTCACTGATAACATGTAGGGATAGTCCTAAAGAGGCAATGATAAAGGCAAACTCGCCAATTTGTGCCATGGAGAAACCGCAACGCATTGCATTCTTCAGCGATTGACCACCGAGCAGGAAGCCTATTGTGCCGAAGATTGCTTGCCCCAAGAGGATTGTCAGAACGAGTAAGAGGATGGGGACGGCATAGCTGATGAGGATATGTGGGTCGACCAACATTCCAACCGATACGAAGAAGATAGCACCAAAGAGGTTCTTGACAGGGTCGACGAGTCGAATGATTTTATCTGCTTCGATAGTCTCTGCCAAGATACTTCCCATAACGAATGCACCAAAAGCGGCACTGAATCCAACCTGTGTAGATATAACAGCCATGAGACAACATAAGCCCAATGACACAACAAGGAGGGTCTCGCTATTAAGGAGTTTGCGTGTGGAACGAAGGAAGAGAGGTATTGCGAAGAGTCCGATAACAAACCATAATACAAGGAAGAACCCAATCTTGGCTATGCTACCGAAGAGTTGCGCACCATTAAGGTTGGTGCCACTGGCTATCGTACTAAGCATTACCATCATCACAATAGCAAGGATGTCTTCAAGGATGAGAACACTCATCACTGTGGGTACGAAACCTTGTTGTGTGAGTCCCATATCGTTGAGTGCTTTATAGATAATGGTGGTTGAGCTGATAGCAAGCATTCCGCCAAGGAAGATGCAGTCCATCTCTTTCCATCCAAAACTATATCCCACGACGATACCTAAGGTTGTCATACAGAGGATAATGGTACTGGCTGCTATGATGGGGGATGCTCCCATCTTGAGTATCTTCTTTATGGAGAAGTCTAAACCCAATGCAAATAATAGGAAGATAACACCTATGTCTGCCCATGTGTGTATGTTTGCCTTATCGACAACGCTCATCAGATAAGGCATGTGAGGCGATACCAAGAACCCAGCAACGATGTATCCCAATACTAAGGGTTGCTTTAGTTTCTTGAATAATAGTGTTACAAAACCTGCTACAACAAGTATCAGCGCAAGGTCTTTGACGAGTGATGGTAGTTCTGCCATATATGTTTTACCCACCTCCAGCTCCTCCCCAAGGGAGGAGGGCTTGATATGTGGTGTTGGTTGTTGTTAATACTTTTACCCACCTCCGGCTCCTTCCTAAGGGAGGAGAGCTTGATATGTGGTGTTGATAGTTGTTAATACTTTTACCCACCTCCAGCTCCTCCCCAAGGGAGGAGAGCTTGATATGTGAGGGTGGTTGGTGTTAATACTTATATTACGATGTTATAGGCGGTTGCTTATCTGTTGCTATCCTTCAATCTCCTATTAGTGGAGGGAATGTGAGAAACGGGAGTGTATTTGCTCTCGTTATTGAGTATATTTGCTTTTAACGTTGAGCATATTTGCTCACATCATAGAGTATATTTGCAGAGTTCCTTTATGCTTATTTGTTCTCTTCTTTAAGCTCATTTGCTAGCATTTTCTAACTCTTCTGCAATTTTATCCAGCACCTCATCCAATCGATTGAATACATCTTCATTAGTGAAGCGGATAACCCGATAGCCTTCTTTACTTAGCCATTCAGTGCGTTCCTTATCCATTTGTGGTTGCTCCCCAACCAAGTGGTATCCTCCATCTAACTCTATAATGAGTTTCTGCTTGAGGCATACAAAGTCGGGAATGTAGCCATATATTGGATGTTGTTGTCGGAAGTGAACTCCCATCCTATTACTTGCAAGATACTTCCAAAGAATCTTCTCTGCTTCAGTGGGGTTGTTCCTCATCCTTCTCGCATGCTCAAGTAAAAGAAAGTAAGTCGACGCATCTGTTGTTTCGTAGCGATTCATAGAATTTAGAAAAAGGATATCATTCCTGCTTATCGCCATAGATAAAGGAATGATAGGTTGTTTTATTTATTTTAAATGTATTTCTTTTACGCTATGAGATAGCGTAATTTAATCCTCTAAGACATCTCAATCCCCCCTCCCTTGGGGAGGGGAAGGGGGTGGGTATCTCAATCATTAAACTCCGCAGTCAACCTACAGATATTAATGATAACCTGCATGGCTTTCTCCATAACCTGTACCGATACAAACTCGTAAGGACCATGGAAGTTAACGCCACCAGCGAAGATGTTAGGGCAAGGCAAACCTTTGAAAGAAAGCTGTGCACCATCCGTACCGCCACGAATAGGTTGTACCTTTGGAGCAATGTTAGCCTGTTGCATGGCACGAAGGACTAGCTCTATGACGTGCATATTAGGGTCAATCTTCTCCTTCATGTTGTAGTATTGGTCGTTCATCTTTAGTTCGACAGTACCAGCACCATACTTCTCATTCATCTTCTTAACGCAGTTCTCAATGAAACGCTTGCGGTCTTCGAAGTGCTCGCGGTCATGGTCACGGATGATATAGCTTAGCTTTGCCTCTTCACAACGGCTCTCTATGCCAATAAGGTGATAGAAGCCTTGATAACCTTCAGTAGTCTCTGGGATTTCATCTGATGGAATCATCGCATTAAACTCACATGCTAGGCGACTCGCATTGACCATCTTTCCCTTAGCATAACCAGTGTGAACACTAACGCCATGAATCAATATCTTCACACCAGCAGCATTGAAGTTCTCATATTCGAGTTCGCCTAGGTCACCACCATCAATCGTGTATCCCCATTCACACCCGAACTTCTCTACATCAAAGTGATGGGCACCCTTACCAATTTCCTCATCTGGATTGAAGCCTATGCGGATGTCTCCATGCTCAATCTCATTGTGGTCTCGCAAGAAGCACATAGCCTGTACAATCTCAGCGATACCAGCCTTGTCGTCTGCACCTAGCAGCGTTGTACCATCAGTAACGATAAGATCTTCGCCCTTGTGTTCCAATAGTTCTGGGAATTGACGTGGCGAACTAACCATGTTGGGGTTGAGTTGTATATCGCCACCATCGTAGTTCTTGATGACACGAGCCTTGATGTTTGCACCGCTAGCATCAAGTGCTGTATCGTAATGAGAAATGAATCCAATTGTTGGAACTTTCTTCTTCGTGTTGGAAGGGAGCGTTGCATAGATATACCCCATATCGTCTATTTCAACATCCTTTAGTCCTTCACGCTCAAGCTCATCCTTGAGGTAGTTCGCAAAAATCAGTTGTTTGGGAGTACTCGGCACGGTCTCGGAATCTTCTGCCGATTGTGTGTCAAACTTCGTGTAGTTGATAAATCGTTCTACTATTTCCATGTTCTTACAGATATTTAATTGTCTTTCTTGCAAAGGTACAACATCTTTTTAAGATAGTCTAATGTGGTAATCTTTGCTATATATTTTTATAGTTTATTCTTTTTAAAGAGCTTATTGATAGTAATGGCAATCGCGCCATCACCTGTTACGTTACAGGCAGTACCGAAGCTATCCATCGCAATGTAAAGGGCAATCATCAATGCTTGTGCCTCGTCATTAAAGCCTAAGATGCTAGCTAATGGGGCTAATGCTGCCATGATAGCGCCACCTGGTACGCCCGGGGCAGCCACCATGATAATGGATAACATGAGTATGAAGTAAATGAATAAGCCCATACCATGTGGCAAACCTGTCAATAAACAGATGGTGAGCGCACATGCGGTAATCTTCATCGCACTGCCACTGAGGTGGATGGTAGCACAAAGGGGAATGACGAAGCCTGCCACCTCTTTCCTTACACCGGCTTTCTCTGTCTGTGCCAGAGTGACGGGTATCGTTGCTGCTGAAGAGCTTGTTCCCAATGCTGTGAGGTAAGCTGGTAACATATTCCATAGTAATCGGAACGGGTTCTGCTTAGTAAGGGCTCCAGCAATACAGAACTCATAAATGAGGATAAGAACATGCAGAACAAGGATAACAATGATAATCTGTGAAAACACTAATAACACCTGTCTTGCCTGTCCGTTATGGGTCATATTGAGGAAAACACCGAATATATAATAAGGTAGGAGAGGGATGATAGCCTTTTCAATCACCTTTTCTATAATGTGTTTAAACTCATTAAAGACATTCTCCAACGTGCGAAGTCCGCCATAAGCAATACCTAAACCTACGATGAAAGAGAATACCAACCCACTCATTACATCAACCATTGCAGGGATGGTGATAGTAAAGTAAGGGGCTAACTCTGTCGCCTTGTCTATATGGGGCATACCTCCTCCTGTTGAGGCTATCATTGATGGGAATAGCCATGAGCCTGTCCCGTAGGATAAGCTACCAGCGATGACTGTATCAACATAGGCTATCACAACTGTTGCTAATAGCATCTTACCTGCTCCCTTACCGATTCCTGCAATCGCAGGAGTCACGAGTCCTATAATAATCAATGGAATCATGAAGCCAAGGAATTGGCTAAAAATGCTGTTAAACGTGAGGAACACTCTTACTGCAGGGGCTGGAAGGAAATAGCCCAAAGCAATACCTAGTAGGATTGCGATAATCACTCTTGGCAAGAGCCCGATTCTTCTTTTCTTCTCCATATCGTACTTGTATGTTAGTAATAGTTTATAATTAAGGAATAAAAGCTAGTTGCAAAGATAGACATTTATATTTTATTTTTCATGTTTCAGTCCCTTATTTTCTTTAGACATAATGACATATTCTTTAAGACAAAGTAACGTGAAGCGTTAGTAACATATTCTTTAGACATAATGAGCGACATATTCTTTTAATGACATATCCTTTGAACCCACCTTTATTATATCGTAAACACCTGATAGATTCTCTATCCAATCACCAATAAATCACCAATAAATCCTTCCCATAACCCCTTAGCAAACAGTACTATTCACTCCCCTCTCCATTACTTCCCGTTGGTCAGTGACCGTTGGTTCGGAGAGGGGGTGAGGCTTTTTTTTCTTTCTTTTCCTTGCCCATTCAATTTATTCTTCTTACCTTTGCCGCCGTGAAACAGTTAGCAATGACATATCAAGTGAATGAAGTACTGCAAAGAATTATCGAATTCTTTGCATCTTTTTGCACTTTATCTTTGGTCAATCCAAATAATTTGCTAACACACACACACACACACACACACACACACACACACAATATGCGCACCTAGCGTCTAATAACACATTTTTTCTTCTCGCATACGCGCGCGCGAAGCATGCCGTAACCCCTGTAAACAAAGGACTTTCAAGAGTTTCCTTTGTTCGCTTTTTTATGCCCTTTTTGAAGACCGCTAAAACGCAAAATATAGAATTTAATTCACGTATAAAATCAAACTTACATAGTGCCACAGAGCATCAAGAGGAAGAGATAATTCATTGTTTTAACAACTCTTCTTATGCTTTCGTCTCCCTCTTGGACTCTGTGACACGAAGTAAAGCAAGTGAGAATCATTAATAATAACTATTTTTAAAATCAGGTAAATGGAGAAAACAAATGAAAGAAAAGTCTATTGTGCACCTCAATGCACGTGGCTTGAACTAGCAGAAGACGAATTAATGCGAGGCACATCGTTTGAGAACCCTGGCAGCGGTGGTGGCAGTGGTCATGCTTCAGCAGGCGATAACGGAGGCTTAAGCGCAAAGTCAAATCCTTTCTTTGAGGAAGAGGATGAGAATGAAGAAACGGGATGGGAATAAT
This sequence comes from Prevotella sp. 20925_1_30, assembly GCF_041433025.1. Taxonomy (NCBI): domain Bacteria; kingdom Pseudomonadati; phylum Bacteroidota; class Bacteroidia; order Bacteroidales; family Prevotellaceae; genus Prevotella; species Prevotella sp. 20925_1_30. The sequence continues at coordinate 136,057 of NZ_JAPWAR010000006.1, forward strand.
AAACACAGATTCCTTTCCAATTAACAACTAAATTAAAACAGAATGATAATGACTAAGAAAAGTATTTATTTCGGCACACTCTTGTTGACTGCACTTGCCTTTAGCAGTTGCGCCAGCGATGACACAGCCACAGATAAGACAGCAGGCAAGGACACACCAAAGACAGGTACTGTGTTCTCTTCAGAAACAGAACCTACTACCCGAACATCAGCTGCCTATACAGGTAGCGGACTTGATTTCTATTGGACAGCAAACGATAAGATTTGGGTAAAAGACGATGGTGGTAATTACAACCAAAGCTCTGAAGATGATATTGCTAATCGCATTGCAGCAGTACCTGGCAGCACAACAACAGCCAAAGCTAAGTTCTGGGTAAACGGTACTTATACTGGTTCTACACATAAAGTACGCTATACAGGTAAGAACGGAGTAAGTGACAAGGTAACCATTAAGGCTTCACAGACACAGAACATTCCTAACGATGCTGCCCATATTGCAGACGATGGCGACTTCGGAGTAGCTGATGCAACAGGTAGCGGAAAGTACAGTTTCACCTTGAATCACAGGGCTGCGTATGTTACTTTCATGCCTTACAATGCAAACGGAGTTATCTCAGGTGCTAAGATTCAAAAGATACGCATTTACACAAGCAATACATCTGACCAGCTCGCAGGTACATTCGACTTGGCAGATAATGGAACACTAAGTAATGGTACAACCACCTCGAATAGTGTAGAACTAAATGTAAATGATTTCACACTTCCGAGTGCCTATTCTTATACAACGAATGGCGCAACAATGGTTTTAAATCCAGGTACTTACAGCAACGTAACGATAGAGTATACTCTCCACGATGCTGTGACCAATGTTACAGGAACAGTCAAGAAGACCTATCCTTCTGTAACCTTTGATGCAGGAAAGAATACTCCTGTAAAATCTGATTTAAAAATTAAGGTTTACCATGGTAATGAGTATTATATGTGGGATGCAGTAGATCCTTATTGGAAGGGTTATGAATGGAATAATCCAAATACAGCATTACGTTTCCAGCCTATAGTTAATGGACAAAAGGATCTAGTACATGGACCACAAAGTACTGAAACAGCTTCTGCACATACTTCACGAGACTACAATGATATACCAGGTTACAACGACCCAACAGGTGTTGCGCCAGCTGTTACAGCTGCTCACAGTGCAAAGGATTGTCCAAACCTAAATGAATTGTTATGGTATGCAGAAAAAGGAGAACCTTATTGGGATAATACTACACTTTGGGCAACAATGGATCATCTATATGTTGGAGGAATGTGGTTCTTGAAACAGAGTGCTATTGCTTCAAAGAATGGTAAGAGTTTCTCAATTTTGAAGCTAGCAGCACCAGATGGAGTTAACAAAACGCGAACAAATAATCCTGTGATAGCACCATCTTACAGCATAAGTACGGGTATCCCAAGTAACCTCAATGATTATTTTTATTATCCTGCTTTAGGTATATATGATAATGGTGATGGTAAACGTGGCACGTTTGTGGCTTCAGGAACAATAGGTTGTATGTGGAGTTCTACACCAAGTGGTAGTGGTCAGCAGGCATTTATGTTAAGGATTAGTTCTAGTGATGTGCAGGTTTATGCTACTCCTAGATGTGGCGGATTAACCTTGTTTAATTCCTCTAATGAAGATGAGTATCGCCCATTCTAAATATTAAGGCATTTGTATTCATTATATGAAGATGGTTGTCTTCCTTATATCAAGGCAATGGTCTTTATATAATGAAGCGTGAAGTCTTGATATAAGGAATAGAAATGGATTGATAAATAAAAGCTAGTTGGATGATAAAAGTAAGCAAACCTTATGGTATTAAGCTATCCACATAGTATGGACAGAAGAGAGTATCTGTTTATTCACGAGTGGTAGGCTTGCGGATACTTATTGATTACTTTTTGTACCCAGCGAACAACTACAATCGTACCCAGCGAAGAAGTCCTATCGTACCCAGCGAATAGGTAGGGGTCTACCCAACGGGCAGGGTACGACGCTACCCAGCAGCTGGGTACAAGACGACCCAACCGCTGGGTATAAAATACATGAAAAAGATCAATGTAATGTTGATATATAGTATCTAATGTTTAATTAAAAACTTAAAGAAAATGCTAGAATTCAAAGTTGCGCCTCGTAAGGCGACAATGGGAAAAATGAAGGGTAAAACGGTGTATATCGCCGTACCGAAAGGTCAACAAAAAATCTCACCCGAAATGGTGTTGGAACGCATTGTTCGTGAAACCTCATTGACGGAGGGTGATGCTCGTAACGTGATTATTACGCTGCGTAACCTTATCTTGGACTGTGCACGCATGGGAACAGGATTAGACCTCGGCGACATCTTCTCTTTGCGTGTCAACGTGCCTTCTAAAATGGAGGAGAACGAGAAGGACGTATGCGCCAAGAGTCTTAAAGCTCCTAAGTTGACATTGACTTGGAAGAGTCCGGTGCGCAAGGCGTTAAAGGAGTTGCAGGTGGATGTGGATAATCCTGCGAGGAGGAAACAAGGCCTCACCCCCGCCCCCTCTCCGAATGGAGAGGGGAGTGAAGACCACACTGGACCACAGGCAGGGTAAAAGCCCCCTCAAAGAAGCCTCCCCAAGCCCCTCAGGAGGGGATGTCCTTATTGGATATAGTTTGAAACGAATGAAAGCCTGTAAGTAGGGTTA